>JAFZJT010000295.1 GCA_017553815.1 Clostridia bacterium | reverse complement strand
CACCTCTGTCCGGGAAGATTATCTCCGTGTATTCGCCAACGCCGAGGTACTCCCTGCCGAGGCGGGACATATCCTTGACAATGATGGTGCTGATGTATCCGAGTTCAACATCCTCGATCATCTGCTTGAAGCCGGGACGGTTGAAGTTAGTGCCTGTGTACCCGTCATCCACATAAAAGCGGGTGTTGTGGAAACCGTTTTCCTTCGCATACTTTGAAAGCATGCGCTTCTGATTGGCGATCGAATTGCTGTCGCCTTCTGCGCCGTCATCGCGCGAAAGCCTGCAATAGAGCGCCGTGATGCCTTGCTCCGTGGTCTTTTTCATTCTGTTTCCTCCTTTCCACGGTCAACCTCGGAGCACGCATATCCTTGCGAATCCATATTATCGCAAACTTCTTCCTCCGTCAAGTCTATAAGACCGCTTTTCAGGCTGTGAGCAACGAGATCACGCAGGGTTGTACCAAAAAACGTATCGAATACCTTGAAACGTGCAGAAACGATGTAGTTCACCTTTCCGATCTTGTAACGCCTTGCACCGACACCGATCAAACACAATTCTCTCTTTTTCTCTTTCGCTTTTTCTTTCAATTCTTTTATCTCCAAAAATAATACATTTGCATTTCAACCATCTCGGAAAAGCGTAACGGAAGCAACAGCCTTTCAAAACCTTTTTTCTCTTTACTGCAATTTTGATTTTATCGCCTTGTTACTGTTGCTGTAACACTCTTTATCAACAAAACATATTCGCCTGCCGGGAAAGGTTATTTAGGGCTCGTCATCTTTTTAACCGCTGCGTTTTGCAGTTCTTCCGAGCGAATCAAAGAATAATCAACCTCTTCCGGCAGGCCATCGTTTATCTCCATGTCTGTTCCCATTCATGCAGCTTTTTCAGTATTAGTTCAAAAGCCGCTCGTGTTGCCCTCAGATCCTCATCGGTAACATAACCAACGGTGTGCGCCTTATAAACAAGCTGATTGAAGTTGATGCCGATGTTATTTATATCGGCAGTCAGCTTTATGAAGTCGGCGTTCGGACGCTCCTTTATGCGCTCGTCAAGGATCAGCTTTCTGATTATAGCTGAGGTTGACAGCGAACTCTTTTCTCGAAGTGCTGCCAATGCATTTAATTCACGCTCGTTCAGCATTACTTGAATCGGATTGTTTCTTTTACGCAAGTTTGATCACCTCCCGCAAAGCGGCATAGGGTATAAGGGTGGAAACCCTTACAAGCAAGGTCTTTGTCATGACAAAGGCGATGCTTGCAAGGACAATTAACCGTATCTTTGATGCTAAATAACCTGTTATTCATCGAGCCTCCTATGGATATTTCTTCACTCTTTTCATGGCAGCGCTTTGATGCCACTCTTGCTTTTGCTCATCGCCTATGCTGCCATATACGGCTTTTTTGCTGCCAAGATGAAGTTTGCAAAAGCTTTGCAATCTTGCAATGTTGCAAGATTGTTTGTACACTGTGTTTTGCAAACTTGAATTGTTCACCGGACAATCCTTATTGCAAGGTTGCATGATTCTCTGACGGGTGGAATATTACCGCCTTAACACAGTTGTAATTCTCTTGTTGAGATATTATACGCCCCGCGAACCATCTTGTCAAGAGAATAATTAAAAATATTTTCTAAAATGCAGAGAATTCGATCCGAACGGCTTTTCGTTTGTCCTATCCATACGCTATGCCGTTAATCGTCCTTGCAAGCATGGGATTTGCAATGACAAATCTCAAATCAAAGCGAGAACCCTTGAACCCAATGCCGCAAAGCGGGAACCTTACTATTCAATGTTAGATCACTCCAATAGTAAAAGAGCACCGCAGCAGCGGTGCCAAGAAAAGAGAAAAACAAAAATGAATGCGTATAACTCAATCTTACTAACTATTCTTGCTCATCATCCACAACATCAAAATCATCATTTTCATAGTCTGCACAGTCGTTTTCGTCATCGTCATAATAGCCATCATCAACAGGGATGTGCGATGATGCTATCTCGCCGCCGAAGATTTCGTTATAGCCTGCGGCATCAAGCAGCACCTTTCTCGGCTTTGAGTCGACCGCTTCGGAAACGTAATGCTTCTGCTCCATGATTTCGATAAGCCTTACCGCGCGCGCGTAGCCCACGCGGAAACGGCGCTGGATCATCGAAATGCTTCCCGCGCAAGCGGCATAGGGCCAGATTGTATTTGCAATGCTAAATTGGATTCTTTGGTATTGCAAATTTCCGCTATTTTTGGTATCATTTATTTGGGTAAAAATGCTTTTCCGCATTGATGATAATTGGAGGTATGTTTTTATGAGAACTTTCATGCGTGAGGACGAATCATATGAAATTGATGTGCCAAAAGAAAAGAGGTATCTAAACACAATTTCATATGATTATTCCGTTCAGTACTTATATGAACTTATGAAACGAGGAAAAATCATACTTGAAGTGCCCTTTCAACGTCAACAGATTTGGACAACCGATAAATCCTCCTCATTGATTGAATCTGTTATAATGAACGTCCCTATTCCCCCTTTGTACTTTGCTGAGGAAGAGAACGGGGATTGGCTTGTTGTTGATGGTCTGCAAAGGCTATCTAGTATCAGGAAGTACTATGACAATGAGTTTGCGTTAACAAAGCTTGAAGTTCTTACTGAGCTTAACAAATTAAAGTACAAAGATTTGCCACCCAAATCCCGTAGCCTTTTGGATGATGGGATGTTGCGTGTTAATGTCATTAGAAAAGACTCGCATATGGATATCAAATACGATATTTTCATGCGTTTGAACCGCGGGGCTGTTACCTTGAACTATCAAGAACTAAGAAATTGCATGTATCGAGGCAGACTTAACGACGCTGCAAAGGAGCTGTGTTCCGAAAACGAAGACTTTATGAAGATTCTTCGTCAAAAAAAACCAAACTCCCGTTATTTGGATGCCGAATTCATCATTCGATATTTTGCCATTAGTGATAATCTTAAAACGGATTCAAATGGGGATGTATATTTGGACGGGTATAGAGGAAAGCTTGTTCAATATCTGAACGAATACATGAACTTACACAAAGATTGCACCGAGGAAGAAAAAGAAAGTTATAAAAATAGGTTTAATGAAACGATAAAGAAAGTCGTGATGGTATTTGGTGTTGAAGAAGCATTCAGAGACATCAGCACAGAAAACAATAAGATTTATAAAACCATTGCCGATTTTATAATGCCAAGCATAGAAAGGATGCCAATGGAATATGTTCAAGATCATTGTAATGAAATCCGAGATCGATTAAGGCGATTCCTGGCAATAGATGAAATTAGAGATTCTATCTCTAGAAAGACATCTGATAAGGATGTTGTTAACTTAAGGTTGAAAATGTGGTTTAGGGAGTTTGAGGATGTCATATCGGTTTGAGGCAACTTCGGATTTCTTTCGCAGTGTACTAGATGTTGACACCATACTTGGCTATGCGGATGATAGCGACAGCAACAGAGATCTGTTTTTAAAGCTTGCAACAGTTACTCTCGTAACCAAGTTTCAAGTTTTTGTTGAAAAAGCACTCGAAGAATTCCGATATGAGCTAAACGAGAAGCCAAGTCGGGCATTATCGACATATGCCTTGATGAATTCATTAAAGTTGAGTCTGGTAGAGGATAATGCCCTAACAGGTCTTGTAAAACATGCAAATTTTACCGACGATAAAAGAAACCGCATAATAGGGTTCCTCAATTCTATCTCGTATATCTCTGATGCAGAGCAAATAATCGATGAGGCTTTTCGATTCCGTACGAAATTTCCGCTTGGCAAAACAGGGAAAAGCGAGCTCATTGATCTTCTAAAGCAGATTGATGGTGATAGCAATCCGTTTGATGGGTTCGGCGATGAAAGAATTGGGAAATTGGATTCATTATTGCAGATGCGGCACTTGATAATTCATCAAGACCGTTATATTGGAACTAAGGAATCCTGTGCAGAAAGCATTGCATTTTTAAGGGAACTGGTAACGTATATTGATTCGTATCTAAACCAGAAAATGCACATAATCAATCAAAATACTAATGGCGCTTGACGTTTTTCCATACCTCATCATTCTCCTTATAAGCGAACACTGTTCATCAATGTTGAAATAAACAGGGGGAATGATGAATAGCACCCAATCCGTCAATTATAGTAGAGCTAATGCATTTGCAAACATGCAAGCATAGCTTTTTTCTTTGCATCTATTATCATGATTCGTGCGAATTGTACCGTGCCTATTTCTCCGGAGTATGATACAATTCCCTTGTAAAAGAAAAGCTGATGGAGGCTCGGCCTTGGATTTTGGAAAGAAGATAGCGGACGCGAGGACAAAAGCGAATATCACTCAGCAGGAGCTTGCGGATAAGCTCTTTGTTTCGCGCGAGCTGATTTCTAAGTGGGAGAACGGCACGCGGCGCCCAAACTACGGGACTTTCACCAAGATCGCCGAGGCGCTCTCCGTTCCCGTGGATTCGCTGATACGGCGGGAGGACTGCGTCTTCGAGGAGCTTGAAGCCTGCATACCTCAGGGGCGCGAGATCCCGCGCGAGCGGCTGTCACATTTGATCGGGCGTTTTACAGAGGGCCTTCCGCAGCCGGACTCAGGGATGTTTATCCGAAGATACTACCTGCTGATCTCGAATGCGGAGATCGCATCGGAGTACGGCATAAGCGAAAACAAAGTGAGAAGTCGGTTATCGAGAACGATTGGGAAACTCAAAAAATACTTAAAGGAGGAATGCAAAAATGGATGAGCACAGAATGTTTGACGCGATAGCGGATATTGATGAAAGCATTATCGATAAATGCCTGACGGACGCCAAAACCGCAAAGCACGAATCGAAAAACAACCGCTCCGCTTCTAACCGCAGGCGCGCACCATGGTACGCGGTCGCTGCCGCCGCGCTCGCGCTTGTATTTCTTGGTGGAGTCATAAACACGCTCGGGACGAAGCTGCTTCAAAGAACCGTCAGCTTGACGGTTTCCCTCGATGTGAACCCGTCCATAGAGATAAGGCTCAATCGGCAGGAGCGCGTTGTTGCGGTAGTGCCGCTGAACGAGGATGCTGAGAGAATCGTCGGCTCGATGGATTTCACCGGCGTTCCGCTCGATCTCACCGTAAACGCGCTGATCGGCTCCATGGTGCGAAACGGCTATCTCGGAGAGCTCGCCAATTCCGTGCTTGTGACGGTCGACGAGAAGGACGAAACGAGAGCCGGGGAGCTTACCCGTTATCTCGCATCCGTAATCGATGAAGCTCTCGCGCCGCAGGGCGGCGGAGCTGTGATCGGCTTCACCGCAGAGCATGACAGCAGACTGGAAGGGCTTGCCGAGAAAAACGGGATCACGCTCGGAAAGGCCATGCTTATACAGAAGGTCATCGATACAATGCCGTATTACGGCTTCGACGAGCTCACCTATCTCAATATAAACGAGCTCAACGCGCTGCTCGATCCGAAGCTCGCGGATGTGACCGTTATCGGTACGCCCAGAACAAACATCATCTCCGCCGATGAAGCTGCACTTTCAGCGCTCGAGTCGACAGCGTTCCGTGATGCCGTTCTGACGCCGATAAGCGGCGGTTATGTCAGCCCGCCCGTCAGGGCATTCCGTGCAGAGTTCCGCGGCAGCGATACGATATTCAACCTGATCGCTGACAAGTGCATAGATAACGGCAGGCTTGTCTGGTGGGTAGAATTCCGCGAGGGCGATATGAAATACGATATTCGCGTGGATGCCGACGGAAGCGGTGCGGAGGTTTACAAGTGTCCCGTTTGGAGCTCGTACTACGGGCTCACTCCAAGCCACCGCTCGAGGCTTGTTTCGGAGAACGAAGCCGTAAACGCCGTGCTCAAAGGAATCGAAGCTTCGGCTTCCGATATCGAAGTGCTGACCATACGCATCGGATCGGCGGGCAGCGGGGACAGAATGATTACCGTTTATACAATAGAATTCAACTATTCAAACGCCTCGTGGACGGCTCAGGTCAACGCCGAAACGGGGGAAGTACTGAACGTCGAACAGCACTGAAAGGAGTTTCGCCATGAAAAAGTATAATATCATATTGCTTTGTGCGGTTATGCTGTGCCTCTGTGCCTGTCAGCCGACGCCGGAGAAGCCTCCGGTCATATCCGGCAACGACGAGCAGATGAATGAAGCCATCAACGCCACGCCTCTGCCGACGGACGTTGTCCGCGAGGATCCCGATCACAAGACGGACAGCTTCGTTTGCCTCGATACCAACGTGACCGTGAACGTCGACGCGGAAATAGTCAAGCCCGAAACGAACGTGTTCCCCGTTTACCGCGCCGAGGCTTTGCCGATAGCCGACGGTTTTGGAAGGCAAATCGCCGAGGGCGTTCATCCCGATATCGTTTTCTATCAGCGGCAAACTGCGCAATCAGTCGAGGAGCTTGAAGAATGGCTTGAGGTGTACCGCTATTTTTTTGCCGATTGGGACAGTCTTGTCAGGTATTATGTGGATCAGGGATGTTCACAAGAGGATGCAGAAGAAACAGCCGCCGAGGTAAAAGAGGATTTCGAAAACAACAGGATACCGGAGCTTCAGAGGCAGATAAAGGAAGCAAGGGAAAATCCTCCGAGTGACGACCCTGTACCCGCAGACTATATGCTCCGCCCGATATCATACTATATCCCGTTGTTTTCAGAACAGGATCAATGGTGCAGAATGGCATTTGCTTATGGTATTGACGTCAACGGAACCAGAGTAACCGTACAGGAAGAATACGACTTGGACGAGATAAACCACTCGGTCGTTAATTCCACGCTGCGATATGATTACGGAGAGAAGTTCAAGATAGCCTATCCCGTATGGCAGCCCATGACGCAGTCTTTTGAAGATGCTCGGGAAATGGCAGAAAGCTTTGTTCGAAATGCGGGTCTTGACGACTACGTGCTCTATCGGACGACTCCCCGTTACCAGTATGAAGATGGGGGCGTACTCTACTATCCCGAGAAAAACGGTCAAAAGCCGGTCGGCTACAACTTCTATTTCTGCAAGGCGATAAACGGCGTGCCGATCGTGAAATCCGGTATCGTGAACGAGTACGCTCGCGTGCAGAATGACGCCCATCTGATTGTGATCGTTACGAACGACGGAGTAAGCTATGCCTTTATGAAAAACAGTTGGGAGCTCGGAACGGTCGAAAATGAGAACGTTTCCATGCTGAGCTTTGACGAGGCTTACAATAGCTTCTGCCGTCAGGCGAAGGTCGAATACACCCTTGAGGGCTTCAAGGGGGAAGGCGCGGAGAATGGAACGGTCGAGATCAGGATCAAAAGGATCCAACTCGTTTATTGCGCCATACAGTCGGTCGGCGGAGGCTATACCGTGGTTCCCGCATGGATGTTCTGCGGCGAGGAGCTCGTAGACGGCGATCTCTATCCGAATGTAACCGGTTACACCGACGATCTGTTCGACGCATCAAGATTTATGATAATCAACGCGATAGACGGCTCGAGGATATCGGGCAGATCTTCAAACGGCTGGGGCGAGGATTATTATTGATGCCGAAGGGGTGCATTTATTTGCGGCAGTTTATTACCGATATTCGCCGGAGCGTATTCTCCTTCCGTTGGCTCGCTGCGGCAGTGCTAATAGCCGGAGCCGTGCTCGCGGCGATGCTGACCGATTCAACATACATTGAGACCATGCGATATTTCCGGCAGCACCGAGGCGCGCTCGATTCCTTATTCGCGCACACGGTCATGGCAAAGGCCCTGACGAACGATATGCTTCTTGCCGTTCTGCCAATAGCCGCTGCGCTGCCATTCTCGACAGCGGTCATCGAGGACGTGAAGAGCGGCTATATCAAGCAGTATCTCCCGCTCGTCTCGAAGCGCAGCTATGCCGTATCGAAGCTTTGCTTCTGTGCTTTGGCTT
>JAFZJT010000294.1 GCA_017553815.1 Clostridia bacterium | reverse complement strand
CGGAGATTATCATGGCTTCCTCAAGCTCATCGTAAAACTCGTCGTCGATTTTTTCTTCGCTTTCAACAAAGAGATTGCCGAAAATATTGTCCCTCGTCTTTTTAAGCCCGTCCTTGAGCTTGGAAAACAGCCCCTTTTTCTTTTCGGGTATGTCCGTGACCTCGTTGGCAGCGGCTTCGATTTCCTCGGCGGCGATCTGTGGAGCGGCGGGGGAGGGCGTATCTATTTCTTCGGCGGTTTCCGCAGGCGCTTCCACGGCTTCGACCGCTTCAACGGTTTCGGCCGCTTCCTCGGCCGCGTCGACCATGGGTTCAAAAGCTTCCTTGGCATCAGAATCGCTTTCCTGCGCTTCGATCAAAGCTTCGCCCGCGTTCTCCGCGCCGTTCTGCGCTTCATCGATAAAGCCGTCGGCGATTCCGGCAGCGGCTTCAAATGCGCTCGCCGCGTCGTACGCCGAATCATCTGCGAACTGCGCGGCTTCTTCCGCCGCCTCTGCCGACTGCTCAAGCGCCGCATTTTGCGCCGCTTCAAGCTCATCTTCTTTTTTCTTCTTTTTGCGTTTGAAAAAATCCCACATAGTATTACTCCTTATCAGTTGAATTTGGCAGAAACGAGCGTGGAAACGCCCTTCTCCTCCATGGAAACGCCGTAGAGCGCGTCGCAAACCGCCATAGCGCCCTTGCGGTGGGTGATAATGATAAACTGCGTGCCCTTCGCGTAATCGCTCAGGAAGTTCGCGTAGTTGTCAACATTCGCTTCATCGAGCGCGCTGTCGATCTCATCGAGTATGCAGAACGCCGCAGGTTTTAGCCTGAGAATCGCAAAGAGCAGCGATATTGCCGTCAGCGCCTGCTCTCCGCCCGAAAGCAGCGTCAGAAGCTGGAGCTTCTTTCCCGGGGGCTGGGCGATTATGTCGATATTCGAATTCAAAACATCGCTCTTATCGCTCAAAACAAGCTCCGCATGTCCGCCGCCGAAAAGCTCTTGGAAGGTCTCTGAGAAGTTCGTCTGAATCTTAGCAAACTGCTCCACGAACTCCTTTTCCATCGTTTCGGTCAGCTCGCCGATAAGCTCGTTGAGATCGGCCTCGGCCTTTCTAAGATCGGCACACTGTGCGGAAAGATCCTCGTAGCGCTCCTTAACGCTCTTATAGTCCTCGATTGAGGCGGTGTTCACCTCGCCAAGCGCGCGTATCTGCTTTTTAAGCTCGTCGCAGCGCGAGTGCATCTGCGTTGTGGATATGCTCTTGCGGTAGTCCTGCGCGTTCTCATAGGTAAGCTCGTATTCCTCCCAAATGCGGTCGACCATGTTTTGAAGGTCGATGGTGAGCTTGTTGAGGTTCAGCTCGTTCTTATGAAGCCTTTCCTTGAGCTCGTCCAAGCTTACAAGCGCCTTCTCGCGCCTCGTTCTCGCGTCGTCAAGAAGCGCAAGATGCTGAGCGCGCTCGGCTTCGAGCCTTCTCAACTCATCGGTCAGCTTATCGACCCTCTCCTTATCCGCACCGACGGCGGAAGCAACGGTCTTGAGCTTTTCAAGAAGCTCCTCCTTCGCCGCCTTCGCGGATGAAATCGTGGAAAGCAGCTGCGCCTTCTTTTGAACTATCAAGGCGTTCTCGCCGTTCAGCCTCGTTATCTCGGCGTTGGCGGAAGCCTTTTCCTTGGTTGCCGCCATTATGAGCACCTGAAGCTCCGCAACGGCGTTATTCGCCTGCTGAAGCTTTGAGCGAAGCTCGAAAAGCTCCTGCTGGCCCGCTCTGATATCGTCGCCCGTGACCTCGTTATCGCCCTCGATGGATTGCTCGGTTTTCTCGGCCTCGCAGCGCTTTTCGTCGATATCGCGAACGGAATCGTTTATCCTGCCCGTTTCTTCATCGATGCCCGCGATGCTCTCGCCGTTCTTTTGAATGTATTTCTTGGTGATGTCTTCTTTTTCGCGAAGCGAAGCGAGGGCAAGCTCGGTCTCCCTTAGCTTTTGCTCGAATTCGCCGATGCTTTCGCGGCGCTCGCCCAGCTTTGCTTCGAGCCTCGAGAGCTCTTTTCTTATCTCGTTTGAGCTTGCAACGGCGCGCTGGAGCTTAACGGTAAGCTCCTCCAGCTCCCTCTCGCGCCCGAGCAGGCTGAATTCGCGCTTTTGAACGCTGCCGCCCGTCATGCTTCCGCCGGGGTTTAGGATATCGCCATCGAGCGTCGCGATCCTAAAAGCCGAATGCGCGCGTTTGTTTATCGCGATGCCGACGTCGATGTCGCGAACGATGACGGTGCGCCCGAGAAGGTTTTCGATAACGCTGCGAAACTCCGCCGAAAAACCGATGAGGTCGGAAGCAACGCCGAAGCAGCCGTCGATATTAATATAGCCCTTTTCCTCTACTGTCAGCAGCCTTGAGCGCATGATGCTGACGGGAAGGAGCGTGGCTCTGCCGTACTCCCTGCGCCTAAGATGCTCGATGACCGCCTTCGCGTCCTGCTCGGTGGGCACGATGATATTCTGAAGCGCCGAGCCGAGCGCCATTTCAACGGCTTTTTCGTATTTTTCGGGAACGGAGATCAGCTCCGCCACAACGCCGTGGATGCGCCGCGAAAGCTCGCCGTCGCGCTGAGCACCGTTCAAAAGCTTGCGAACGCTTGCGTAATAGCCCTCGTGGGCACGCTTCATCTCGTCCAAAACCTTGCACCTTGAAGCCATCGCGGCAGCGGCGTCCTCGCTTTTGCGAAGCTCGGCGGAGGATGCTCTGATGCTTTCCTCGATCTCGGCGGCAATCTTGACCTCGGCGTTTCTTGATGCGGAAACAGCGGCCTTTTCGCCGTTAAGCGCCGTTATGCTCTCGGCATGAACGCGCAGCTCGTCGTCGAGCTTTTTGCCCTCGTTCACAGCCTTTTCGCGCTCAAGCGCGAGTTCATCAAGCCTCTTTAAGAGCGACTCGCGCATGGCTTCAAGCCTTGAAACGCTGCTTCTCGTGTCAGCAAGGCGGTTCATCGCATCCATCATCGCCTGTTTCTTTGATTCGAGCGTGGCTTCCTTTTTGCCTATTTCCGAATCGAGCGCGTTGAAATCGGCGGTCGCATTTTCAAGCCTTTCGTCGAGTGATTTTGAGTCGATATCCATACCCGAAACGCTCTTTTCGAGTATGCCTATCTGCTCGCTGTTCACGCCGAGCTTTCGCTCCATCTCGGCGATCTCATCGCTGCACTGCTGAGTTTCCTTATCAAGAGCGCCGATGCGCTCGTTCAGAAGCTTTTCATCGCCAACGCCCGATTCCACCGTTCCAGATAGCGTTATGAGCTGCTGTGACACCTCGCTGATGGACTCCGAGAGCTTTCTTTCGGCGCTCTCCTCGGTTGCGCAGGAGGACGCGAGCGCTTCTTCTTCGCCGATCGCCGTATTCAACTCGCCTTGAAGCTGCTCGGCATTCTCGTTCAAAAGCTTGATGCGTTCGTTTGAACGGTCGTACTGATTGAGGAAGAGCCCGAGCTCCATCTCGCGAAGCTCCTCGCGGAGCTTGACGAATTCAAGCGCCTTTTCGCTCTGCTCGCGAAGGGGCTCAACGCGCTGTTCGAGCTCATAGAGGATATCCTCAAGTCGCACCAGGTTTTTGCTCGTATTGGCAAGCTTCCTTTCGGCCTCCTCCTTGCGGGAACGGTAGCGCATAACGCCCGCTGCGTCCTCGAAGACGACGCGGCGCTCGTTGCTGCGGTCGGAGAGGATGTCGCTGACGCGACCCTGACCGATTATAGAATAGCCGTCCTTGCCGATGCCCGTATCGCGGAAAAGATCCTGAATATCCTTGAGACGGCACGGGGACTTGTTTATGTAGTATTCACTCTCGCCAGAGCGGAATGCGCGGCGGGAGACCGCCACCTCGCTGTACGGCGAAGCAAGCGAGCCGTCGGTATTATCAAAGTACATCGACACCTCGCAGTAGGAAAGGTGTTTGCGCTTTTCGGTTCCGCCGAAGATGAAATCCTCCACTTTCTTGCCGCGAAGCGCACGGGCGCTCTGCTCGCCCAAAACGAAGCGGAAGGCGTCGGCAATATTGCTCTTGCCGCAGCCGTTTGGGCCGAGTATTCCCGTTATGCCCTGCTCAAAAATCAGTTCTGTTTTTTTGGCGAAGGATTTGAATCCGTTTATTTCAAGTTTGGTAAGCTGCATCTTCGTTATTTTTTCTCCGCCGCTTCAAAGTCATTTGAAGGAATGTTCAAAAGCTCGAGCGTCGCTTTGGCGGCGTTCTGCCCTGCCTCCTGCTTGGTGCCGCCGCTGCCGAAGCCGTAGACCACGCCGCCGATGCTGACCTGAATCGTGAAGGTACGCTTATGGTCGGGGCCGTTTATGCCGATAACGGTGTATTCAAGCTCGCCGCTGTGGTGATGCTGAACGTATTCCTGAAGCAGAGTCTTGTAGTCCTTTGCGGAAACGCTCTGCACGGCGGCTTTAACGCTCGATTCCGCAAAGGTCAGCACGAATGCCTTCGCGCATTCAAGCCCGCCGTCAAGAAACAGCGCGCCTATGACCGCCTCAAGCGCGTCGGAGAGGATGGAGGGCTTATCCCTGCCGCCTGTATGCTCCTCGCCGTGGCTCAGGCGTATGTATTTGCCAAGCTCGATGGTTTTTGCCGCTTCATAGAGCGCGGGCTCATAGACCGTGCGCGAACGGGTGCGCGTCATCATGCCCTCGTTCATGTGGGGGTAGTTTAAAAACAGATATTCGCTTACGCAAAGCTCAAGTACAGCATCGCCGAGAAATTCAAGCCGCTCGTTGTGGGTGCTCGCTCTGTTCTCGCCCTTAACGTAGGATGAATGGGTGAGAGCGGTGTTCAGAAGCGCCGGATCGGTGAAGCTGTAGCTGAGCTTTGACATCAGCTCAGTTAGTTCATTCAAGCGTTTTTCGTTCATAAGGTGTTATATCGCAATAATGCTTCGGTTCGTAAAATACATAAATGCCCACATCGGCCGCGCGGCCGATGCGGGCAGGTTCATGCTTTTACTTGGATTCAATATAGCGAATGATATCGCCAACGGTTTTGATGGAGGGAAGATCCTCGTCGGGGATCTCGATGCCGTAGCGCTCCTCAAGACCCATAACGAGTTCGACAACATCCAGCGAATCGGCCTTGAGATCGTCGATCAGGCGGGAATCCTCGGTGATCCTCTCCTCGGGGATGTTGAGCTGCTGTGCAATAGCTTTGCGGATCTCTTCAAACATTTTATTAATCTCCTTTCAGATTCGTGCCGTCTGTCGCGGCACTTTCCAATAGAATATTCTACATTATACTTCGCGGGCTGTCAATGCGCGGCTTGGAAATTTCGGGTTCAATTTTTTGGATGAATTTTGTCAGCCGATCAAACGGGGGCGCAGGCGCTCGAATGGGGAAGAATCGATCCTACGCATCATCATCCTGCTTGGGCATGGCCTCGATCGCGCTTGCGATCCTCTCGGTTATGCGACCCTTGGTGAGCTTTCTGGCCTGACCTATCGCGGAGCATATCGCGCGTGCGTCGCTGCTGCCGTGCGCCTTTATGATGCCGCCGTTGATGCCGAGCATCGGCGCTCCGCCGTATTCGGTATAATCAAGCTTCTTTTTAAGCGTCCTAAAGGCGTTTCGGCAGAAAAGAGCGCCGAATTTCGAGCGCTTCTTGCTCATAAGCTCGCCCTTGAGCATCTTGAGCAGTGCCGCGGCCGTGCCTTCAAGGGCTTTGAGCACGGCGTTGCCGACGAAGCCGTCGCAAACGAGCACGTCAAAATCGCCGCTCATAACGTATCTGCCCTCGCAGTTGCCAACGAAATTGATGCCGGGAAGCGTCTTTAACAGCTGATAGGCCGCCTTGGTCAGCTCGTTGCCCTTGCCCTCCTCCGCGCCGTTGTTGATAAGAGCCACGCGCGGCCTCTCGATACCGAGAACATCGGACATATAGGCGCTTCCCATGATGGCGAACTGCTCGAGGTAATCGGGCTTGCAGTCAACGTTCGCACCGCAGTCTATGAGCATTACAGGACCCTTGAGGGTCGGAAGTATCGGCGCAAGCGCCGGGCGCTTTATGCCCGGGATTCGCTTGACTATGAGCGTTGCGCCCGCGAGCACCGCACCGGTGCTGCCCGCGGAAATGAAGCAGTCGGCCTGCTTATCGGCAGTTATATAAAGCGCCTTAACCAGGGAGCTTTCCTTCTTGCGCTTGATCGCGACGGTGGGCTGCTCCTCGCAGGAAACGATATCGGGTGCATGAACTATCTCTATGCGCGACTTGTCGTATTCGTGCGCGCTGAGCTCCTCTTTGATCTTGGCTTCATCGCCGCAAAGGATCAGGCTGAAATCATCATTCAGACGCATGGCCTCCATGCAGCCGTCTATTATGGCGGTGGGCGAATTGTCTCCGCCGAAAACATCTATAACGAATTTCATCGGTGTATCCCTGCCGCACAGCATCAGGGGGATGCGGGCAGCCCTTTCATTCTCTGTCAAACCACACTCTATTATAGTTCATAAACGGGAGCTTTTCAATATTTTCAGCCGCGATTTATGAATTATATAGGCAAACGGAAGTTGGGATGCGGTTTTGAAGTATAAGCGCGAAAAACGGCAGGACCGTTCACCGTTTTATTGAACCTCGGGCGGTTTTGTGTTATAATCATAATGGATAGTTATGAACGCAAGTTGGCAATGTGCGTTCTTCCCATATTGAGGAGGTGGATGAAATATGAAAAGAATTCTTTTGATAGTGCTTGCGCTTGCGGTCGCTTTATCATGCGCCTGCACTGGCAATAAAAGCACCGATGATATAACCGTTTTCGATCTGTTCATGAACGCCGTAAGGAGCGGACAGTATGCCGAGGCATATTCCTTTATAAGCGAAAAGATCGCGGTGGAGAACGCCGCTTCGGCCTCCTCTTCCTCCACAAACACCGTTACGCTTGCTTCATTCGAGTCTTTTTGGACGAGGCTTACGGACACTCTACATATCACCGACATGGAGTACAGCATCGTTGAGGATGCGGTCAAGAGCGATACGAGGCGAAGCATACAATACAGCGTTCGCTATAAGTGCGACGGAATAGACGACCTTGTTTATAACTGCGAGATAGGGCTTGCGACCGAGAACGGCGCTTGGAAGCTTCAATGGTCCCCAAGCTGCGTGATCCCCGACCTCGATTGGGGCGAGAGCGTTTCAAGGGTGCAGCTCAAGGCAAAGCGCGGCGATATCCTGAGCAAGGACGGCACCGTTATCGCAACGAACGAACCTCTTATAACCGTCTATGCCGTGCTTTCAGAGATTGTTGACAGCTCAACGCTTATCAAGCGCATCGTCGAGCTGGACGGCGTCAACGGTGAGGAGGCGAAATCCCGCCTTTCCGGGTATCTTTCCAAAACCGAAAGTCTGCACAGGCTCTGCGAGGGCGAACTCTACGAGCTCTATATCAGCATAGGCGAGCTTATCGAGTTTACGGACGAGGAAACGCCGCAGAGCGTCTTCAAAAGCGTTATCAACGACTTCATGATGATAAAGCAGTTCACACCCGAACAGATGGATGCGGAGGTGTTTTCAAGGCTTGAAAGGATTCAGGGCGTTCATGTCGATCTGAAAAACTACGGCTCAACACGCGTATATCCCTACGGCTCGCTGCTTGCGCACAGCCTCGGCTACGTTGGTCTTGCGAGCGAGGATGAGGTCAAAGTGCTGAATAAGGATCGCTCCGCTGTGGAAGGACTCTACACCACGGACAGCACCGTAGGCAAATCCGGCATTGAACGCCTCTATGAAAAGGAGCTTCGTGGAAAGGACGGCTTCTACTACTACATCAAGCGTGCGGACGGCACCGTTAAAACGACGCTGTTCAGGCATGAGTGCGAGGACGGCCTCGACGTATGCTTGAGTGTTGATTTCAATCTGCAGAAGCGCACGGAGGAGCTGCTCGACGTCGTTCTTTTCGGCGAGAATACCGCCGGAGCCGTGATCGTTATGAACCCGAAGACCGGCGAGGTGGACGCGCTTGCTTCATATCCGACCTTCGATCTCAATAAATTCATTATCGGTTTCTCCGATGAGGAGTATAAAAAGCTCAGCGAGCAGGAGAATAAGCCTTTTGTGGACAGAACCACGCGCGGTCTGTATCCTCCGGGCTCAACCTATAAGGTCTTTACCGCCGCGGCTGCGCTCGACACGGGCACAATGAACGAGAACTATATCTTCACCGGGAAGATCGAGAATGATTATTGGACTCCTACCGACTACGGAACTTGGATATGGCCGAGGATCAAGCGAACCTCCGTCACGAACAGGACGATGCCGCTCAATATGGCAAACTGCATGCTGCATTCGGACAATATCTATTTTGCAAATGCCGCCCTCAAGGTCGGAGAGGAGAAACTGACCGCCTATCTCAACGGCTTTGGTATGAGCTCCGCTCTTCCGTTTGAGCTTACGACCTCAAGATCGCAGATAATCAGCCCAAACGAGAAGATGAGCTATAAGCTCCTTGCGGACACAGGCTACGGTCAGGGGCAGGTTCTCATAACGCCTCTTCAGCTTGCGACCATGTTCTGTGCTCTGAGAAACGAAGGCAATCTTCCGACTCCGAGGATTACGGACAGCATGTATAAAACGAGCGGTATTTATTCCGACCGCGTTATGAAGAGCGAATATAAGACTTGGCTCGAGGATGCCGTTTCGGAGGATACCATCGAAAAGCTCGATCCCATGCTCGAAGACGTCGTAGATCCGAACGGCAGGGGAACAGGCCGCTCGCTCCGCGTTACGAACTGCGATGTTGCGGGCAAGACGGGCTCCGCCGAGATAGGCGCCGATAAATCAAGGATAATCTCCTGGTTTGCGGGCTATAGGCTCAATGTGGACGAGCAGGATGAGAGGGTGGTGGTAGTAATGCTCGAGGTTCCCGACACAAACGCATACAGTCTGCTTAAATTCCAGATCGCTCGAGAGCTGCTTAAGCTCGATGAGACCGTTGACCCGAACGCCGCTCCTTCCGATATTGACTGAATTGATCGGCGCTCAATCCGTTGCTCGATTCATCCTTCTGCGCTCAATGGAGCCGATTATAAACGAAAAGCCGATGCAGAGCATCCCGAGTGTGCGCGTATAGAGCGAAAGCCGCATTACGAAGGATGATGCGAAAAGGACGATACCGAGAAGTCGGTACTTTCCGGCACCTGAAAACAGAGTTTCCGCCGACGGCAATTTGCGCCTCGGCGGTTTCTTTTTCGCTTCGCGGATAAGCTCTTCTGTTATCTCATCCTCACTTGCGCCGTAGTGCGCCATCAACTGCTCAGAGTTGGCAAAGAAAACGAATTCGATCCGAGGATCAAACCGTTTTGCGAATTCGCGAAGCTTTGCACTCGGTTCATTCAGCACGATCAAAGCAAGCTTTTTTCCGCTTTCCGAGATTTGTAAAAGATGCTTTCGTGCGGCGGAGAAAACATCATCCTCATCAACCTCGGCTGCCTTTCTTATCAGCACGAAACATGTGTCCGTGCTTGCTGAATTGATGCTGGCGGTGATCTCGCTTACGGCGGCTTCATTGTCAAGCAGTATTCTTCGCCGCGCGATCGCTATTCCGAGCTCTTTTCGCATTTTACATGCATGGGAGGCGATGCGCATTGAAAATCTCAAACCCGATGCGATGAAAAATCCCATTCCCGCCGCGATCCCGGCGAGCTTTGCGGCGCTTTGATCGACTCGAAAGGATTTTGAAACGAGATAGACGGCAAGGCATACCAAAATGGCGAAAGCGAACCTGTCCGAGTGCTGCGCGAAGCGGCTCTTGCCATTGAAATAGCTTTTGATATACAGGCGTTTAAGCATTGTTTCATCGAATTCACTGTTCATAAATAACATTATGAACATTTTTTTGAAACGGCATTCACAAAAAAACAAAAATGATGTATAATAAGGGCATGAAGATAGGTATCTATGGCGGAACCTTCGATCCGATCCACAACGGTCATATCGGAATTGCCAAGGCTGTTATGGCCGAGCTTGAGCTCGACAGCCTATTCTTCGTTGTTGCCGCCGATCCGCCACATAAGGATATTACGGGCAGAACGCCCGCCGAGATACGCCTTAAGATGGTCGAGCTTGCTTTGGAAAACGAGGTGGGACTCACCGCCTCCGATATCGAGATCAAGAGGGGCGGCGTCAGCTACACGGTGGACACGCTCGAATACTTCAGCGAGCGCTTCCCGGGCGCGGAGCTGTTTTTCGTTCTCGGCGCTGATATGCTTTCGAGCTTTTCAAAATGGTACCGTCCCGATCGGATACTGAGTCTTGCAAGGCTCGCTGCGGTGCAGCGAAGCGGCCAAGCCGCAGATCTTGAAGCTATCGCTGCCTCGCTCATGCGCGATCTTGGCGGCACGGTGATAGTAACGGGCATTTGCGGAGAGGAGATCTCATCTACCGAAATACGCGAAAAAGTGCGCGATGCGCTGCCTGTTGACAGCCTCGTGCCGTTTGAGGTGGAGCTGTTCATCGATAAAAACCTTCTCTATATGCCGGAGGAACTCAAAGAGGTGAAATCGCGCCTCGAACAGAGAATAGACGATGCAAGGCTCGAGCACAGCCTTTTGACCGCGCGTGAAGCCGTTATGCTTGCACACAAGCACGGGCTCGATACCGTCAAGGCGCGGCTGTGCGGCCTTATTCACGACTGTGCGAAGCTTCGCGGCTCTGCGCTTGAAAGCTATATGAAGCGGCTCGGATTCAAACCAAGCTTGGAAGAGCGTCGGAATCCCTATATGATCCATGCGCGGCTTGGCGCGTTTGCCGCCGAAAGGGAGTACGGGATCGCCGATCCACAGATACTCAACGCGATAAGGCTGCACACGCTCGGCTCGGCGGATATGACTCCTTTTGATGAGGTGATCTTCCTTGCCGACAAGCTCGAGCCAACACGCGCTTATAGGAGGATTGCTCACATAAGGGAGCTTGCGTATGAGGATCTGGACGCGGCGGTCGCGGCGGTGATACGCAACAATATTGCCTATAACAGATCGAGGAAGATGCCGATGCATCCTTCGACCTTTGAGACCCTTGAAGCAATCGAGATGAGGAACGCAAACGGCGGCTCGCAACAGCATAGAACAAACTATTGAATAAACTAATAATGAATACGAATTTGGGAGGAACGGAATTGGACAATTTCAACGAGATTCAAACGAGCGTCTCCGAGCTTGAGGCCAAGCTCAGAGATGAAATCAGGCGGTGCGTAAACGTTATCGGTGAAACGACCGCATCCAAAAAGGCAAACGACGTTATCGCGGTTCGCGTTGCCGATAAGACCATACTTGCGGATTGGTTCATCTTCATGAGCGGAACCTCCGCGATCCATGTCAAATCCGTTTGCGACGAGGTCGAGGACAAGGCCGCCGAGGCGGGGCTTCAGCTTCGCCGCAGGGAGGGCTATAACGACGGCAGGTGGATCGTGCTCGACTATGCGAGTATCATCGTGCATATCTTCCATCCCGAGGAGCGCGAATACTATAATGTTGAGCGCCTTTGGATGGATGAGACCACCGAAACCATAAAGTTCGATAATTGACGCAATGCTTCAAAGAACATTGGGCGTGCTTTTTCGCGCCCTTTTTGATTTCCCCCTTATCTGCATCGAGTAAAATCATACCGATTTGGCGTGCAAATCGGCTTTTATCGTGAAAAATAATCCATTGTTTTTAGTGCGAAAAAGTTGTAAAATAATGCTGAATAATAAAGGCAGTAGCCTTTGGAACAGGAGAAAAAGCATGTCGAATATTCTTATTGCGTTCTTTTCAAGGAGCGATGAAAACTATTTCGGATACGAAAAGCGCTACGTCAAGGTGGGAAACACCGAGATAGCCGCCGAAAAAGCGAAGGCGCTGACGGGAGCCGACACCTTCCGGATTTCCATGAAGAAGCCCTACTCCAAGGAGTACGAGGCCTGCATGAGGGAGTCGAGGGAGGACAAGCTCAACAACGCGCGCCCCGAACTCGTTTCCATGCCTGAGAGCATTGACGGCTATGACACGATCATACTCGCGTACCCCAACTATTGGAAAACCATGCCGATGGCGGTGTTCACATTCCTTGAGGCGTTCGATTTTACGGGCAAAACGATACTTCCGCTCTGCACCAACGAGGGCGACGATCTCGGCAGGAGCGAGGAGGACATCAAGCGCACATGCCCCGGTGCGAACGTTATGAAGGGCATATCGCTCTGCGGAACGGGGATCGAGAATTCCGATCCGTTCATCGAGCGTTGGCTCAAGGAAAACGGCACTTTGTAAGTGCCTTAACCGATTAAAAAACGATCGATGGTTTACGAAGTTAAAAACGACACGCTCTATATTCGCGAGTTCAAGCGCTTCGACCTTGTAAAATGCGCCACCTGCGGTCAGGCCTTCCGCTGGACGGAGTGTGAGAGGGACGAAGCGGCGGGGGAGATAAGCGCATTCACCTGCGTAATTCGCGGAAAAGCTGTTCGCGCCGCGCAGACGGGCAGCTTTCTTTCGGTTTATCCCTGCACGGACGAGGAAGCGGCAAGCTATATGGATTATTTCGATCTTGAGCGCGATTATTCCGCGATCGAGGCGATGATAGCCGCAGATCCCCGCCTCTCGGTCTGCCTTCCGGGAGCAGAGGGGATAAGAGTGTTCAATCAGGAGCCGTTTGAGGCGCTGATCTCCTTCATTATTTCGGCAAACAACAATATCAAACGCATATCGGGCATTGTTGAAAGGCTTTGCCGTCTTGCGGGCGAAAAGCTGAACTTTATGGGGAAGGAGATGCATGCATTCCCATCACCCGAGGCGTTGGCTTCGCTCTCAACAGAACAGCTCCAAGCGATAGGCACGGGCTACCGCGCGCCCTATATAGTCGAGACAGCGAAGCGCATCTCGGAAGGATACGATCTTGAAAAGCTCCGCGATATGCCGCTCGACGCCGCTCGAAAGGAGCTGCTCTCATTCAAGGGCGTTGGTCCCAAGGTTGCGGACTGCATTCTGCTTTTCTCGCTCGGGCATACCGATGCATTCCCGATCGACGTTTGGATCGACCGCGCTATGAAAGAGCTTTTCTTCGACAGCGTTCCGCCGAAAAGGGCGGAGATGCGTGAGGCAGTTGTGAGCATCGGCAAATACTCCGGCATAATCCAACAGTACATCTTCTATCATGCCCGAGCCGTTCAACTCGGCAAGGTCAAAAAGGATGGTGCGGCAGACGGCGAGAACGCCGGATGAATCAAGCAGAGTAAGTCTTTGGCGCATTCTGAACAAACGAATAGAAATACAATAAAACCCTGCAAACGCAGGGTTCTATTGTATGCATTATTCGATAGCGGCGTTATCTCAGCCAGTCGAGAGTACCCTCGGCAACGGTGTCGAGCCCCGTTATAACAAGGAAATCATCGATGCCGTATTCCTCGCAAAGCTCGCTCGGAGCTGGCAGGGAGGGGCTGTAATACAGCGAGCGCACGTCTATCATAATAACGGTGTTGTAATGCGCCGCAAGGAAGGGGACTATCGCGTTTCCGAAGCTGTCCTTCAAAACAAGCAGAGTTCCGTCGAAAACGGATTCGTTCACGATCTTCGTTACGCCGTGATTGCTGTAAAGATATGCGGCGTATTTATCGACAACGTCGTCCGAAAGGCAGTCTGTATCGAGCGAACCGTGATGCACGGTCTCTGCGCCGCCGTCAGCGGTGGTCACGGTGAGCTTTTCGTCATACAATCCGACCCAGGTTTCAAGCGTATCGCATGGAACACCGAATAAACAGCTCTGACCGTATAGCGTGCCGAAAAAATCATACGGGGTCTTTGTGAATTCGCTTTCGGGAAGCGGAGAGAGTCCCAAGCGCCTCGCTATCTCAACATAGGAGAGATACGAACCTTTCATCGTGAGATGATGGTCGGTCTTATAATAGAGGGAGCCGACGTCATCCTGCTCGTTGAAGATGGAGCGCACGGGAATTATCTCGGCGCTTGATTTGAGTGCGCCCTCGAGCCTGTCAAGTATCTCGCCGTCGTGATACTCAAGATGGAGCTTGGGCAGCTCCGATTCGAGCATATAGCCCGATGAGGGGATGAGATAGGTGTAGGCATTGAGCTCGTTTGATTCGATAAAGCGCGTGAGCTTGCCGATATTGGTTTCGATGGCGGAGTCGATTGCTTCGAGCGGCGCTTTTATAAGCCTGTTCTCAGAACCGAGCACAACGCCCTCGACCGCGTTCCTGCCGGTGTAGCGGTTGGCATAGGAATAGATCGAAACAAACTCCGTGCGGAGCGGGAAATGATCCTGAAGCCAGGTATCAACCTCGTCGGCAAAGCCGCCGTGCATGATGTTGTCGATGCTCGCGTTGGGTGCTTTGGCGAGTATCCGTCGCTCATTGGGACTGAGCCCTCCTTCGCGCTTGGGAAGGAAGAGCATCAAAAGAAAGAATATTCCGATGAAAGCGACGAATATGCCGAAGAGCACGGTCTTCGGCACGCCGAGCCTGCCGTGAGCAGCGGAAGCGGTATTGATATTTTCTTTAGGCTCAGTCATGGATCTTGAGAGCGGTTTCAAGAAGATCGTTGAGAACGTTCCTTGATTGCTCATTGTCATTGCTGATGATAAGGAAAACGTATCTGCCTGCAGTCGTCTTGACGCAGGAATCGATCTTGGGCACCTGTTCGGGACCGTAATCGGAATAACCGTCGCGCTCATACTTGACCCAATCGGCGATGGGGCCGTTAATGATTGCCTTCGCCGCAGCGGCGTCGGTCGCACCGATGATGAGGATCTCCTCGGGAGAGGCCATTGCGCGATACATCTCGGGCTTGCCGTTAATATAGTTGATCTTATCCTTGCTTATCTTAAGAAGCGTTTCAGCGGAGAACTCAAGATCATCGGCGTCGACCTCGGAGAGATTGAACTCAAACTTGGATCGGGTCAAGATGTTTTGACCGAAGCCGGTAATGCTGCCGATGTTGAGATCGGCATACTTATCGCCGCCGCAGGCGGTGAGAGAGAATACCGTTATAACGGCAAGAAGCAATGCAAGAATCTTTTTCATTTGTACCTCCGTTTATCGCGCTTAGGCGATAGTGTTTGATATATCAATCAGCTTTATGCGTGAATGAATACTTGTTGTTCTCTCGGTGTTGGCGCATTTTAAGCCGTGTCAGCTCGATAAACCTGCTGCAACAGCTTGAATGAGATGCTCCGTCCATATCCGAGAATAGGTCATATTCAGATGCAGACCGTCGCCGGAAGCAACAGCGGGCAGTGCGCCTGATGCGTCGTACATGCTGTCCGGAGCCGAAATATAGCGGCAGTAGCCGAACTGCGAAGCAAGATTCGCAAGAAGCGAGTTGACGTAGTTGATGTTTTCATTCGTAACGCCGTCCTCGTTTCTGTCGGAAAGCGCCTTTGTGACGGGCGGCATTCCTGTTACGAATACTCGCGCATTCGGCTGGCGCGATTTGACGTCGCGGATCAGGTTGGCGTATTTTTTAATGAAAACGTTCATATCAGGCCAACCGAGCTCGTTTTGACCGAACATCAAAAGCACTCCGATATAATTCCCTGTATTCAGCTCGTCGATTACCGGGAGGCTGCCGTGCGTCGTGGCGACGGTATAGACGGTGTTGATGTTGAGGCCGACCGTTGCAAAGATCGCACCGTGCGTGACCACGCCGTAGGCGTCGAGCGCTTCAAACATCGAGTTCCCGACGAACGCGCAGTTGTCAAAAACGCTTTGATCCGCCATTCCCCAGGGAAGAGGAGTGCAATAAGGAATCGAGGGCCAACCATACGGGGTCGGCGTAACGTGGATAGCGGTCTGATTGGCGGTTGGCATCTCGGTAAGCGCCGGAGTTTCCGTTGGCTGCTCGGTGGGTGCTGGCGTTGGAACGGGCGTTGGCGTCGGCGGCACATACGGAGAAGGTGAAACATCGAACGGCGCAGTGGTCGCCAATGGGGAGAGCGTACTGAGCCTTACCTCGGCGGAAACGGGAGACAGCGTCGAGACGGGAACAGCGGTGAAGCTACTGATCTCAACAATCACCGGCTCGCTTATCTTCAAGCAGCCAAGCGCGGAAAGAATGGCGGCGAGCGTGACCGTCAAAACTATGCATTTTTTCGCAAAAGAAGCGGTCATACAGTGCCGAGCGCAACTTCCTTCCAAATCGTGTACACGTCGATTCAAATCAACGTATCAAAGACTATTATACCAAATGTCGGGACTGTTTTCAACATAAAGGCACCGATATTTGGTATAATAAGCGTGGATATTTATTAACTTTTTATGTCTTTTTTTGTATAATCGGCGGTTCCCGAAAAGCGCGAATGCACTGCCTCAAGGCTCATGCGTCACGATGGGGGAGGGGGGCAGCGGCGTTTCCTTGGGCTCGTTCGTCGGGATAGGCGGGAGTGTCTCGATGGGGGCTGGCGTCGGCGTCGGCTGCGCAGTGGGCTCGGGCGTGACCGTTGGAGTGGGCAAAGGTATTGGCGTCGGTATCGGCACGGGGGTAAAGGTCGGCGCGGGTGACGGTTCGGGCGTAGGTGTGTTTTCAGGCCTCGGAACAAGCTCGTTCACCGAGGCGATGCAGAGATGCTCGGCCCAAATCGTGAGGTATGTCCTGTTCAAATGCATACCGTCCGGCGAAGCGTTGGCGGGAAGATAGCCATCGGAATCGTAAAGTGAAGCAGGCGGTTCAATGTAGCGGCAATAGTCGCAGCTTTCAGCCATTTCGCGAATAATGCCGTTAAAAATGGTGGCGTTTTCATTGGTCGAACCGTTCGTGCTGGTTTGTGACAAGTATTTTGATAACGGCGGCATGCCCGCCAAAAGCAGGGTGGCTTGAGGCTGGCGGGAATGAACGTCCGCGATAAGTCTTGAATATCTGCTTGTAAACGAATGAGGCGCCCAACCGAGCTCGTTCTGTCCGAACATAAGCAGGATACCCCTGTAGCTGCCGGTGTTGAGCTCGTCGATAACGGGTATGCTTCCGTAGGTTGAAGGAAGCGTGTAGGCGGTATTGACAGTCAATCCTACCCTTGTATAGAAAGAACCGTGCGTAACGACTCTATTGTAGAAGAGCGAGTCGAAAAGCGAGTTGCCGAAAAAAGCGCAATAGTCGAAGATGCGCTGATCTCCGGGCTCGATCTGCTCAAAAGCAATGCTCGGATCCGGCGTGGTAAAAACTGGT
>JAFZJT010000293.1 GCA_017553815.1 Clostridia bacterium | reverse complement strand
CCCTCCACCAACTGCTCATAAAGGTCTTGCAGCCGTTTGTCGAGCTGCGCCTTTTTGCTTTGGAGCGATTGAAGCTGTCTTTGCGCCTGCTTCCGGTCAAGCTGTCTCTGGTTCTGCCTTGCTATTAACAGCCGATCAATGCTGACCGCGTATTGTGCATACACTTGGATCGTTTCCATCACAGCATCCAGAATATCAGCCTCCGGCACTTTTTCATCCGGACAGTCAAATCTGGTATTCAGCCTTTTTGTTCCACAGGAATACGATGCGTTCTTCCTGCCGTCCCGTTTCATAACATGACCGCAAACGCCGCAGATCACTTTCCGCTTTAACGGCTTGTCGCTGTCGGTCGGTGATGCACACTCCCGATACTCTCTCATGCAGGTCTGCGCCGCTTCAAACAATGATTCTGAAACAATCGCTTCGTGCCTGTCAGGGACAACGATCCAGTCGTTCCGGGAGATTTTTACCGTGTGGGTGCTGCCCACAGCGTCCCGAACCCGTTTGCCGAACACCACCTTGCCGATATACCGTTCGTCCCGCAGAAACTTTCCAACCAAATTGGCTGTCCAGAAATTGTCTTCCTGAATGCTTCGCCACGGCTTTCTTGTGCAGCCCGCATCAATCTTGTAGTTTTTCGGAGAAATAACACCGTCTCCATTGAGTTCTGCGGCGATTTCCCATGTCTTTAGCCCGTCCGCCGCTCTTTGAAAGATGCGCCGGATCACGGAGGCAGCTTCCTCGTCCACAAGCAGATGGTTTTTGTCCTCCGGGTCTTTTATATACCCATACGGTGCGTAAGGGCTGAGAAACGCACCGTGTTCCGCTCTTGCTTTTCTCGCACTTCTTACCTTGCGGGAGAGATCGCGGCTATACAGGTCATAGATCAGCGTCCGAAACGATGTATCGAGGCTGTCTATGTCCTGCGGATTGATGCTGTCAAAGCCGTCGTTGACGGATATAAAGCGCACTCCGAGGAACGGGAAGACGCGGGAGATGTAATCTCCTACGGTGATATAATCACGCCCAAAGCGGGAGAGGTCTTTGACCACAATGCAGTTGATCTTCCCACGCTTAACCTGCTCTAAAAGCTCCTTTATTGCGGGACGCTCGAAATTCGTACCACTCCAACCGTCATCACAAAATTCCAATATTTCAGAGCCGGATAAATCCGCATGAGCGCTTACATAATCCCGAAGGAGACGGCGCTGATTGGATATGCTTTCGGATTCGTCTTTTTCGCCGGTTTTCAAGTCAACATCTTCGCTTGAAATACGAAGATAAATTGCAGTAGTCATGCGCCATTCTCCTTTCCCTCAAGATATGTACAAAGCGCTCTGTATTCGTCACGGTAGCGGAAGATAATCTCAATATTGCTGCTTCCATCAACATACACACGCTCTATAAGTGCCTGCGCCATTTCCTTTGTAAGAGTATCCTCGCCTTTGAAACTCCCGAACGCAGTCAGAAAGCGATTTTCCGGCGTGTGCTCAGATTCTTCCGCCTGCTGCTGGGTGAGAGCTTCAATCAGCCGTTCCGCTTCCTCCGCTTCGGCTTTGTAACGGCTTTTCAGCGTGATGTATTCCTGCTCGGTCATGAGCTTATCCACATAGTTCTGATACAGACTGTCGTACAGATTGTTATAGCGCTTGAGTGCTTTCTTTGCGCCGTCCAGCCGCCCTTGCAAATCGGCTGTCCGCTTTCTGTGTTTGGGAGAACTGTTCACCCTGCGCACAAGCTCGTCCATATCTGCGGCAAGCTCGATCTGCGTTTGGATAGCCTGCATGAGCATGGGGATCAGCGCATCTTCACGGATGTTCTTCTTTGGACAGCTCGTTATATCGTTTGAATGTGTCTGACAGATGAAGGTGTACCACAGCTTCTTGTTATGGCTCACGTTTTTGTACCGTACCAGCGGGCGTTTGCAGTCCGCGCAGTATATCAGTCCTTTGAGGATGTTTTCGGTCGTTTCCAGATAGCTGAATCTTCCGAGTTTTTCAAAGTATTCCTCGTTCCTCTGCCGCATGATTTCCTGAACCTTTTCAAAGGTGTCTCTGTCGATGATCGGCTCATGCGTGTTCTCAACGATACGGGAGACGGGTTTCCTCTGCCGGATAGACGGCCTCGGTCTCGGTGTGATAGCCGGGAACCGCTTCCGCTTCCTCCGTCGCGGGCTCCGGTTCTGCTTTCTCCGGCTGGGGAAAGCGTTCCATGAGCCGCTCAAAGCTCTCCTTGCTCTCCGCACGGAAGATGGGATAGAAAAGCGTCGGGTCGCGCAGGGAAATATCGAAGGTTCCGATGCTCTCGATGATGAACGGCTTGCCGTCCTCCAGATATACCGTATCGCCCACGGCATACGGGAACGGCGTCTCTGCTGCTTCCTCCGCAGCCGGTTCATGGAAGCGGTACTGCTCAACCTCCTCGTCGGAAACATAGACCAGATCGCTGAAATCCAGACTTTCAAGCTCGTTTGCAATATCGTAGGCAGAACATGTAACATGTATGAGAATACGGTTTACGGGTTTCACTTGCAGGATGCATTCCAAAGAATACAGATGGATATGAGCTCGGAAAACGGATTCGCATCGTTTGTGATGGACGAATTAAATGCTGACATGATCAAGCAGATCAAAGCGGCGTGTCACGCATTTACAATGCAGGGTGACTTTGTCCGGTACAAACACTTATACCAAGGCGTATTGATTGAAAACAGTCTATACAGCCCCGGTATACAGCTCGCCGATTACGCTGCCGGTGTAATGAACGGCTATTTGCGCGGAAAGATCGTATCACCGGGAAATTATCAGTTTGCGACGGATCTATACGACGAATTCATTAAGCCCCGGATGCGTTGCCATGCCAACGGGACGATAGTCGGATACGGCGTAGTTGATATTCCCAAGAGGACGCCTTTCCGAAGGCGGTTGGATGAACTTTTCTAATAAGGAGCGAGATGCAAAGAATGAAGCCGAGAAATATTATTGCTGTTTTCCAGGGGGATGCCGCTGCTGAGGCAGTTGGCGCAGATATAGATAAGCGCTTTAAGGTTCTTAAGAAGCACGAAATTAGAAACTTGGGCAGCTTTTGCACCATAATGAAGCAATATGGGTGCAACATGGCTCATTTTGATGGTTTTTTGTGAGTTATTCTATTGCACAGATCGGGAAGGAATTCGATTTGCTGAGGTTCGGAAGCGGCTTCATACTCAATATTGAAATTAAAAGCGAACTGAAGATTGCTCAAAAGGAAAAAAAGATATTAAAGCAAATGCATGAAAACTACTACTATCTTCAGTTTCTGAATAGGACTACTCACATTTTTACATATGTTGAAAACGATGGTTTTTATCAATATTTGGGAAAGGACTCTGTCATTCGCGTTGCCCCAGACGTTGTTGCTCAATATATGCGCAACCAAGTAATTGATTATTCAATTGATCCGGATAGGCTTTTTATACCATCCAATTATCTTATTTCTCCCTTTAATTCGACTGATGCTTTTATACTTGGAAGCTATTTCTTAACGAGTGCACAGAAAAGAGTTAAAGAAGAAACGATAAATGAGCTTAAAGAAACACCGTTTATGTTTTTTTGCTTATCAGCAAATGCTGGTACAGGAAAAACGCTAACGATGTATGATATTGCCAAATCGTTCCACGAGGGAGATAAAAAAGTCTTGATTGTTCACTGCGGTATTCTGAATCAAGGACATGAGAAGTTGAAAGAGAAATATGGGTGGAATATTATCTCGATTAAAAATATCCCACGAGACAAAACCGTCCTTTCCATAAGCGACTACTCGATTGTATTTGTTGATGAGTCTCAAAGGATTCGAGCACCTCAATTATCCGCATTAGTGGATAAGTCTGTTGAAGCACAGATACCGCTGTTCTTTTCGTTTGACACAAAACAATACCTACGCACCGGAGAAACCCTTGATGTAAGTGAGTATCTATCGCAGAACTATCCAAATGTAACATTGTCAAGAAAGAGACTTACAAACAAAATACGAACAAATAAGGCAATGGCATCCTTCATTACGAATATGTTTGATAAGGGCAAGAGCCACGATAATCTTAACTATGATTGCGTAACGGTGGATTATTTTGACAGTTATGAATCTGCTAAAGATTATATGACGTTTTTGCGCGAATCGGGATGGACTGCAATTACATATACAACTTCAACGTATGATCCCGATCCATACAATGAACTTACAGAGCTAGGTGAGTTTAATGCACATGGCGTTATCGGACAGGAGTTCTCAAAAGTTGTTTTTGTCATGGACAAGAATTTCCGGTATTCGGAAAGTGGAAAGCTGCAAGCGAAAAATAGCTATTATAGCGCATCAGGAATGCTCTACCAGATTGTTACCCGTGTAGTAGATGAACTCAAAATAATCGTGCTCGATAATCCTTTGCTGTATATAGAACTACTTAGAATTAAAGCAATGAGCACGTAAAAGGGGTAAAAATGCGGAATCCACTAACCATACTATAGAATTCCGGTTTACAGTTGGTAAACTTTCCGACCACGAATTGCAAACAACGTAGTTTATGCTGGCAGCTCTGTGATATATGAGCCATTGTGAAGTGATTTTTGGGAATTTTACTATATTACTTCTTACGTATGGCTTTATAAGAAACAACTTCACAGAATCTTACGTCTCACACGTAGTTAGAAAAACACCGATTCTCGTCTTGATGATGTGGAAAATGCCGTTTCGAGACGAGAATCGGTGAATTACTATGATGGAACTCGAAAAGATAATTGCATCAAGAACTTGATTATTCGCATCAAATTCGCTATAATTGACGAGAATAAGATCGAGGTGATGAAAATGCGAAGCTTTGATTATTCCTATTTGAAGAACAAGGCTTGGGATAATGAGATCATAAACTATCTTTCCCAGATCCACGAATTGAAGGGCCGTCAGGCTTTATATCTGCGGCAAAAACCGGATGAACTCGACCGGCTTATTGAGATCGCCAAGGTGCAGAGCACGGAATCGTCCAACGCGATAGAGGGCATACGCACCACCGATACGCGCCTTAGGCAGCTTATGAGCGAGAAGACCGCGCCGTGCACCCGTGATGAAAAGGAGATCGCCGGCTATCGTGATGCGCTGAACACGGTGCATGAAAATTTCGAGTACATTCCGCTTGAGCCGAACTATATTTTGCAGCTCCACAAGATAATGTTCAGCCATACGGACAGTGCGTTCGGCGGCTCGTTTAAGAATGTGCAAAACTATATCACCGCGACCGATGGCGTTGGCAAACAGTTTGTGCTGTTCACGCCGCTTGCGCCGTATGAAACGCCGGATGCGATGCGCGAGATCTGTGAGGCGTACAATATTGCCGTGGGCGATGGCAGCGTCGATCCGCTGCTGATAATCCCGTGTTTCATCCACGATTTTCTCTGCATCCATCCGTTTATCGACGGAAACGGCAGAATGTCACGCCTTTTAACCACGCTGCTGCTCTATCGCAGCGGCTATGAGATAGGCAAATACATTTCGCTTGAGGCGAAGATCGCGCATACGAAAGATGATTATTATGACTCGCTCGAAGCCTCGCAGCACGGTTGGCACGGCGGAGAGGATGATCCAACGCCGTTTATCAAGTATCTGCTCGGAACGATCATCGCCGCGTACCGCGATTTCGAGGAGCGAATGCAGCTTGTTTCGGTTTCGCCGCTCGATACCGTGCGCAACGCCGTAAAAACCCGAATAGGCAGGTTTACCAAGATTGAAGTTGCCGAGCTTGTGCCATCTATGAGCAACTCATCGGTCGAACGCCATCTCCGCAGGCTCTGCGAACTCGGCGAGATCGAAAAGCAGGGCGGCGGCAGATCGACATATTACATCAGAAAAACGATTTGAAAAGCCAAACGGTCCGAGGTTTGATCTAATCACCTCGGCCCGTTTTTGTTATTTGCGCTGTTTCCGCAATTTTACTTTAAGAATCATGATAACACTATTTCTGTAATAACGATTTCCTCCGCCCGCGCCCTGCATGAGTTCATAGCCTGTACCCAGCCAAGCTGATCGCGGGCTTTGAGTTCCTCGGTTACGCCTTCGGCTTGGGCGAGCTGGGAAGTGATAAGCTCGATCTGCTCAAGCGCCTGCCTGTTGATCTCGCGCAGATGGTAGTTGAGTTCAAGTTTCATGCAAAGAAGCGAATAGTACGCCTTGCGATGCTCCTTGAGATAGCGCTTTCGCATTCTGCCGAAGCGGCCAATGTCCTCTCCGGATTGCTCCGGCAACATAAGGTCGGGATAGAGAAGGCCGTCCTTCTCGGTGTAGGTGATCGTGAAGCTTTCGGTTGCTTTCATCATAGTAGTATCCTCCGTTTCTCGGCCTGTGCCGATTCGAGTGTTGGTGTTTTCTTTGTAATTGCAAGGATATTTGTGCTCCGCTTAGATAATCCGTTATCGTGATTCGTACCATATATGCACGTCACTTTGCAGAACCTGAGTGTGTGTGCCAAGTTTGGAATAACCCCTGTTAATTGGGGGTTATTCTTTTAGAGACCTCTTCAAATCTTGTGTAAGCCTCCTGAATGGTATAGAATAGAAAAGCCATATGGGAGGAATTAACATGCCAAAGTACAAGGACAGCCCTGAAGAGCGGGCAGCAAACGAGCTTGCGAAGAAGCAGATACAGGCGGTATTGACGAATTTCAACGTGAATGACCTGTCGGATCTGCACGAGCTTTTGCGCAAGATGGTAGGAGCGATACTCGAGAACGGTCTTGAAGCAGAGCTCGACGAGAAACTCGGCTACAGTAAGTACGACTACAAGAACAAGACGGGCACCAACAGCCGGAACGGACACAGCCGAAAGACGATGAAAACGAGCTTCGGCGAATTGGAGCTTGCGATCCCGAGGGATCGGGAGGGCGAATTAGAGCCGCAGCTTGTGAAAAAACAGCAGACGACACTTGCCGGCGACATCGAAGAAAAGATACTGTCGATGTATGCAAAAGGTATGACAACTAACGATATTTCGGCACACATCATGGACATTTACGGTCTTGAGGTATCGGATTTCACGATAAGCCGAGTGACGGACAAGATACTGCCTGTGGTGAAGGAATGGCAGCAGCGGCCGCTTGAGAGCGTATATGCCGTGGTGTTCATGGATGCGATACACTACCATGTACGCAGTGAAGGGCGCATTATAAAGAAGGCAGTTTATATCGCTATCGGCATCGACCTTGACGGCAGGAAAGATGTTCTTGGTATGTACGTTGGGGAAAACGAGAGTGCAAGGTTCTGGCTCTCCATCCTCAACGGAATGAAAAACCGTGGTTTGGAGGATATCCTGATAGCCTGTGTTGACGGCTTGACCGGATTTCCTGAAGCAATACAGGCTGTTTATCCAAAAACAGAGGTACAGCATTGCATCGTCCATCAGATACGCAGCAGCACAAAGTATGTTTCCTACAAGGATATCAAGGCGCTTACAGTCGATCTGAAAGCGGTTTACGGTGCGGTCGACGAGCCGACGGCGCTCTACGCACTCGATGAATTCGCCGCAAAATGGGACTCGAAATATCCCAAGATATCCAAGTCCCGGCGAGAAAACCGGCCGGAGCTTGCGACCTATTTCAAGTATCCGCAGGAGATCAGGACTCTCATCTACACCACCAACGCCATTGAAAATTTCAATCGGCAGCTGAGAAAAGTGACGAAGAACAAGGCTGTTTTCCCCAATGACGATGCTCTTCTCAAGATGCTCTATCTTGCCGCTATGGACATCACACGGAAGTGGACGGGCAAGCGTAGGGATTGGGCGCAGATACATGCCCGGCTTGAGATATTCTTCGGGGACAGGATGCCGCTCTAAGAGCGAGACGGTAGCGCAAAGCCGTCGCTTCGTCAAGGGTAAAATGAACGCTTCGCGCCCTTGACAAACCGCCGGTTTTACGCTAATATGCAAACAAGGTCGCGATGGACAGACGTGTCCATCACGACCTCGAACCACCTAATCATTCATGCCGTACAGTGTTTACACAAAATGTGGGGAAGAGCCTACTCGATCAGCTCTGCTTTGAACTGATCCAAAGAATCGAACTCTTTCAGGTAAAGCAGCTCGCTCTTCAATAGTCCGAAGAAGTTTTCCATCACAGCGTTGTCAAGGCAGTTGCCTTTT
>JAFZJT010000292.1 GCA_017553815.1 Clostridia bacterium | reverse complement strand
TTTTTTGCATGGCAAAGCCCGCTGAGTCGCGGGCTTTGTCAGTAGTCTGACCGCCAACAGGTTTTGTCGGCGGTCATTTACGCGGCTGCGCTGCCGGAAACCTTTTTATTTTACACTTGCCCGAACCGAAGCTCCGATACAGTGCGCAGCTTATACCACAGACGGCTCGGTGAACAGATTGCCCTCTGCAAAGCGGGACAGCCTGAGGCGCGAAGCGTCGATCGTGGGTTCAAGACCGAGTATCATCTCGGACATGACGGTGCCCGTGACGGGGCCGAACATGAAGCCGTGTCCGCTGAATCCGCAGGCGACGTAGAAGCCCTCGACGCCCTCGACTTTATCGTAGATGGGCTGGCGATCGGGGGACATATTGTAAAGACCCGCCCATTGGCGAACGACGCGCAACCTTCCTATCGGCGGCAGCACCTTGTCGATCGTTTTGGCCATCTCCTCAAGGAAATGCCATGAAGAGGTTCTTCTCAGATCACGCGGCTCGCCCGCGTCGCTGCGACCCATGATGAATGAGCCGTGCGGCGTCTGCTGGACGTAGAGATTAAGGTTGAATGCCATTACCATCGGGTCCTGCATAGGCTCGACGGGCTCGGTAACGAGGATCTGGTGCCGCTCGGAATAGAGCGGAAGCTCCACGTCCACAAGCTTCGCAAGCTGCTGCGACCAGGCGTTTGCGGCGTTGACCGCGATGCGTGTCTCGATATTGCCCTTATTGGTCTCAACGCCGACGATCCTGCCGTTTTCGACCTTGATGCCCGTGACTTCGGTGAAGGTGTAAAACTCAACGCCGAGCCGCTTTGCGGCCTTGTAAAAGGCATCGGTGGTCTTATGCGGATTCAGGAAGCCGTCCTTCCGGCAGTAAGCCGCGCCCGAAAGGATATCGGTGTTGAGATGGGGAACTATCTCCTTTGCCTCCTCAAGGCTGACCATGCGCGAGGGGATGCCGCAGGCATGCTGCACTTCGATATTCTTTTTGAACTGCGCGAGCTCCTTCCCGGTGTCGGCTATCATAAGGTAGCCGCTTTGACGAAGCTCGATGTCGCCGTCGTATTCGAGAATCTCGTTTGCGTTTTCAAAGAATTCCGTTGAGAATTTGGACATGCGGCAGTTCATCTCCGTGCCCCATTGCATACGGAAACCAGCACCGCATGCGCCCGTGGAGCCCGAGCAAATGAAGCTTTTTTCAAGCACCACGATATTCTTCGCGCCGCGCTTTGCAAGGTTGTATGCTATGGAGCAGCCGGATATACCGGCGCCGATGATGACGATATCAGCTTTATTCTTCATTCTTTTCGGCCTCCTCCGCTATAAGATGCAGCTTCACTCCAACGACAGGCGGGCGAATGTTGTGGAAGCTGAGGTCGGCGATATTCTGACCTGTGGCGTTTGCGATCTCGCGAAGCACGAGCTGACCGCAGGTCTTGCCTTGGCAGGAACCCATGCCGATTCGGGTGAGCCTTTTTATCTCATCGTAGGTGACGTAGCCCTGCGAGATAAGCTCCCTTATCTGCTTCAGCGTAACGTCGGAACAGCGGCAAATGATAGTGTTTTCATCCATTTTTTACGCCCCCCTCCTGAAATTCCGAAAGTCATGGAGATATGCGCGATCCACCTCAAGGGTGATCACCGGAGTTCGGTCGAAGGCGGTGGGGTTCATGACCAGTTTGACCGTCGCTTCGCATACGCTCTGACCCGCGCGGTCAAGGCCTATCACTTTTTCTCCCACCTTGGGAAGGGGCAAGAATTCATAGGGGATGCGGAATTCTACGGTATCCTCGGATTTGGAGCCGTCCACGATCATGATGGAAAGACCGGGACATTTCGCACCGCAAACGCCGCAGCCGGTGCAGAGGCTTTCATCCCGCTCGGGAATGGTGTTGATATCGTCGCCGATCCGAATCGCGCCGCAGGGACACGCCGTTTGGTAGGGGTTGCAGGGTATCTTCTGATAGCATTCCACCACCGCAACGGGGCCCTTGTTTATCCTCTCGATCGGAGGGAATTTCGTCATGACCATTTCGCGGGTGGCCACACCTGTTTTTTCAAACATTTTCATTCCTCCTTACAGTTGGCTGATTTTCATTCCGGCGCGGATGCGTTCACCGACGGGGCCGGATCTGAGATCCTCAAGTTGCTTGAGGTATTCGCTCCTTAGCTGCTCGAAGTCATCTGGAACGTGGCCGAGCTTTGCTGCAGCGCAAAGCCCCGCGAGATAACCCTCGGCCATCGCGGAGCTGGCCTCCTCAATGCCCGAAGCGTCGCCTGCAACGAATATGCCGGGGATGCAGGTCTCGCAGTTCTCGCTTCTCATGGGCACGCTGCCGCTGAGTTGGGGAACGTATTTCATCTCGACTCCGCGCATTGCAAGAAGCTCGTTGAGAGGACTTAACCCTACCGAGATGCACAGCACGTCGACGTCGAAGCGTTTCTCGGTGCCGGGGATGGGGTTGAAGCGCTCGTCCACCTCGCACACAACGGCGGCTTCGAGGTGATCCTTTCCGATCGCTTCCTTGACCGTGTGTGAAGTGAGGATCGGAACGCCCATTCTTGCAAGCTTGGATGCGTGAACGAGATACGCGCCTATGCGCGGCGCGGCGTCAAGAACCGCAGCAACATCGATGCCCGCCTGCATGAGCTGATAGCTGACGATGACGCCGATATTGCCCGCGCCGACCATCAGAACGCGATCGCCGGGGCGGATTCCGTAAACGTTCATCAGGGTTTGAACAGCTCCTGCGCCGTAGATGCCCGGCAGGTCGTTGTTCGGGAAGGCCAGGGATTTTTCAAAGGCGCCGGTCGCACAGATGACGGACTGCGCCTTGATTTTGAAGTATTCCTTTTCATCCTTCAAAACGGTGATGACGTTGTCCTCGTAGAAGCCCACGGCGGTTGAATTGAGCATTATCTCTATGCTCTCGCCGTATTCGCCGATCTTTTTGAGCAGAATCTCGGCAATATCCACGCCCCTATATGACGCATACTGGCTTTCGGAGCCGAAGAACATGTGGGTCTGCTTGATGAGCTGTCCGCCGGGCTTGAAGGAACGCTCGAGGATGAGCACCCTTGCGCCGGACGACGCCGCGGAAATGGCGGCGCAAAGCCCCGCGGGACCCGCGCCGATGATAAGCAGTTCAACTTCTCTCATTTGAGCCTCCCTTTCCCGTTCTGCGTTTCAACGCTCATTCCTTCGCGAAGAAGCGTGATGCATGTGCGGACGTTCGGTTCGCCGTCAACGATCATTTGACAGGAAGCGCAGTTCCCTATCGCACAGTAGAATCCGCGCGGACGGTGCAGCTCGGAGCTCTTTCCAAGCTCCTTAACGCCCGCCGCGTGCAGAGCGGCAGCGATCGTTTCGCCTTCATAGCCCTTCATGGGCTGACCGTTGAAGGTGAAACTGATTTCTCTGCCGCGCTCAAAGGTCAGAATCGGGTGTTGATCAATCCTCATATCCGCATATCCTTTCATAAAAACGGAATAGTTCTTTATTTACAGAACAAAGCCATATTGGCATGGCTTTGTTCCGTTCGTCAAATATTCATCATTTTTCCGACATATAGGGATAGGCGATCGCTTCGGAGGGATTGAACGTCTCCTTCACGCAATGCGGGCTCATCCAGCGGATCATATTGAGCGCGGTGCCGGCCTTGTCGTTGGTGCCGGAAGCGCGCGCGCCGCCACACGGTTGTTGTCCGACAACGGCGCCGGTGCACTTGTCGTTGATATAGAAGTTGCCCGCCGAATGCAGAAGCGCCTTCTCCATCATCACGATGGCTTCGCGGTCCTGAGCGAATACGGCGCCCGTCAAGGCGTAGGGGGATGCCTCGTCGCAGATCTTGAGCGTTTTTTCGAGCTCATCGTCGGGGTATACGTAGACGGACACGATGGGCCCGAAAATCTCCTCGACCATGGATTCGTAATCCGGCTTCTTGCAAACTATGACCGTGGGCTCAACGAACCAGCCCTTGGAATCGTCGCAACCGCCGCCGATAACGATATCGCAGTCGGGGCTCTGCTTTGCCCTCTCGATATAGCCCTTGCAACGCTCGAAGGAGGCCTTGTCGATAACGGCGGCAAGGAAGGTGTCGAAATCCTGCACGTCGCCCATCTTGGCCTGCTTCATCATCTCCTTCATGGCCGAAAGCACGTCCGGCCAAATGCTCGCTGGGATGAACGCACGCGAGCAGGCGGAGCACTTCTGACCCTGGAACTCAAATGAACCGCGGATAAGCGCCGCGGCAAGCGGGCGTACCCTGGCGCTCTTGTGGGCGAAAATGAAATCCTTTCCGCCGGTCTCGCCGACGATGCGCGGATAGTTGCGATAGGAGGCGATATTCTCGCCGATCTGCTTCCAAACGCTCTGGAAAACCTCGGTGGAGCCGGTGAAATGGAAGCCGGCAAGCTCCGGGCGGGAGATGACGTATTTGGACATGTCGCTGCCGTTGCAGGGCACAAAATTGATGACGCCTACGGGAAGACCGCAGTCCATGAGCAGCTTCATGAAATAATAGTTGGAAAGCACCGCCGTGCGGGAAGGCTTCCAAACGGCAACGTTACCTACGATCGCGGGAGCCATGGGGAGGTTGCCGCCGATGGAGGTAAAGTTGAAGGGCGTGATGGCGCAGATGAAGCCGTCAAGTGCGCGATAGTCCTGGCGATCCCAGATGCCGGGGATGGAGCCGGGCTGATCCTTGAAGATCTCCTGAGCGCTCCAAACGCCGAAACGCAGGAAGTCCGCAAGCTCGGCAATATCGATTTCCGCCTGGAACACGGTCTTGGACTGACCGAGCATTGTGGAGGCGTTCAATACCTTGCGGTAGGAGCCGGTGATCATATCGGCCGCCTTGAGGAATATGGCGGAGCGATGCTCCCAGGGCATATCCTCCCAGGCCTTCTTGGCCTTGAGCGCGGCGTCGACGGCCATCTTCAGTTCCTTT
>JAFZJT010000291.1 GCA_017553815.1 Clostridia bacterium | reverse complement strand
GCGCCGGAGCGAACGGATACGAGGAAGGGATTCTCGGTGCTTCCGAGCTTCTTGCCTGCGCGCTCTTCGATAACGACGAGTGCGTCCTCGATCTGCTTAACGATCTCGTCGGCGATGGTCTCGCCATCTTCATAGTAGCGGGTGCAGGCTTCGGTCGTTACCGTGAAACCGTAGGGAACGGGGAGACCGAGGCCGGTCATCTCGGCAAGGTTGGCGCCCTTGCCGCCCAGGAGGTTCTTCATACCTGCGTTACCTTCGTTGAAAAGGTACACGTACTTTTGAGTCATATAATACTCCTCCATATTCATTTGTTTAATTGTATTTTATGTACAACTTCTAATTATAAAGCATTTTTACCATAAATACAAGTATTTATCAAAATTTTTTTAGGGTTTTTGGGGGATAATCTTAATTAAGTCGGAATAAAGGAGGTTCAACGATGAAAAAAACCGATAATAAGAGAAAAATACAGAATTTCAATGCGGAAACAGCCGATTCTTCGGGTCTTGACGGACTCGGAACTGCGTCTTCTTCGGAGGCAACGGGAATGATGTACTGCCCGCCCAGAAGCGAGGATGAGCTGAGAAGCCGCGAGCAACTGTTCACGCTTCAGGTAGATATGCCGCCCGAGGGCTACGTTGGAACCGAGCGGGATTGGCGCGCGGATATCGAGGGGTTTTACCGCAATGAATCCAAACCCACGATAGAGGATCCACAGATAAACTATATGGGAAGACACGATGTTCTCGATCCCGCCAATACCTTCTTTGCGCCGGATGATCCTCGTGGAGTTTGATTTTTCGCGCAATTCTGCTATAATTTGTCTAAGCGCAGTAACGCCGCGTTTCATAATAACGGATCGGTGAGGTGAAGCCGAATGGAGAAAAACACCTTTGAGCGGATATACGAGATCGTGCGCCAAATACCGTACGGCAAGGTTGCCACATACGGTCAGATCGCCGCGCTCGCGGGCAACCCGCGCCTTTCGCGCGTGGTGGGTTATGCGCTGCACGTCAATCCCGACCCCGAGAGCATACCCTGCTACCGCGTGGTGAACAGGCTTGGCGAAGTGTCCAAAGCATTCGCGTTCGGCGGCGAAAACAGGCAGACAGCGCTGCTCGAAAACGAGGGCGTTGAATTCATAGGCGGCCGCGTGGATATGTCAAAATATCTTTGGAGACCGTGAAATGGCGGAATGATCAGCAGATCAAAACGGATGGAAACGAGTATCTTCCATCCGTCTTTTAGTTATAGGTATATGTACTTAAGAAACCCTGCCGATATCGCCTTCGGCATTGCGCAGAACCTTCGCGTAATCGAAGATGGGCTCGGTGACCTTGGAAGCATGGATATAGGCGTAGCGACCCGCAAAGCGAACGTGATACCAATCGCCTATCCTGTGCCAAACCTGAACGCTGACGCCGGGATAGAGAATGATTATCGGATCGCTGTATTCGGACGGACCCGTGCGAAGCTGCGCGTCGAGCACGCCCGCTTTAACGGTGGCAACGCCGAGGGGATGCTCGCCGCCCGAGGGAGAGGGGAACAGCGTTACGCTTACAAGATCGCCTCTGATATAGCCGAGCTTGTTGTTAGCGATGCAAACGAGCCAGCCGTCGACCTCGGTGATGATATCAACGTGAGTTCCCCGGGAAAGAGTGTCGAGAACCATATCGTTAGTTGATGCGCCGCTGCGAAGCCTTGCCGAGGACGCCGACACCATGCCGTAGGCGGCGATCTGCTTGGTGTAGGAGTAGGGAAGCTCGGGGTTGCGCTCGGTAACGTTCATAAGATCCATGTTGGGATAATAGAAATCGAGCACCTGATAATGGTTCTGTCCGTTGGCGCATCTTCCCTTTGCAGCCTGCTGAGAAAGCCCGATGCCGTTGCCGTAGCGGCAGTGGTAG
>JAFZJT010000290.1 GCA_017553815.1 Clostridia bacterium | reverse complement strand
TTTGGACGAGCTTCTTGAACAGATAGATTCGGAGGATGAGGATATGGGAATGGAGGAAATGTGAAATGAAGCTAAACGCGATAGTTGAAGGCAAGGACGGACAAACCCTTGTGCTTGAGTTTCCCTGCGGCATCTGCTCCATATACGAGCAGCTTGAAGCCGCAGGTATAGGTGCATCCCCGAAGCGGATTGCGCTTTCGGATGAGGATGGCGATGATGTGCGCGTAAAGCTCTATTCGGAAGAAACTCTTGGACAGCACCTCATACTCACGCTCAACGAGAGGAACACCCTTGCGGATGCGAACACCCTCGCACTTGTCGTTGACAACGCAAGGTCGGAGTTTCGCTCGGAGCTTGAAGCAAACATACTGAACGACCGCTATTCATCGATGCATGAGGTCGTGGATGCGGCAAAGAGGATGCTGCGAGATTCAGGTCCAGTGAAAGCTGTATTCTACTGTCCCCTTACCTGCGAGATAGATGACGGCGAAGGCGGATTCTCGGCGGATGACCGCTTTCTGAATATGCTGAGCGGCGAGATAGAGGATGCGCTTGAAAAAGACTTGGCGGACGATGAAAACGATATGGCCGAATACTTCGATTCGGATGACGGTGTAAAGGCAAAGCTTATGTCCGCCGTTTGGGGCGTTGAATCCTACCGCGGCAGGCTCTTCGGACGGATCGAGTGCAGCCTCAAGGAAGCGCTTACGGAAGATGAAAAAGCGATCCTTACCGATTGGATACTCGGTCAGAACTCGGACGGCTACGGTGAGCATTTCGAGCAGCAGCCAATAAAGACGGACGAGGGCGATCTGTACGTATCCTTCTGGAACAGCGGCGATGATTACCGCATAATGGAACGGGACGAGCTGGACGGTTTCATCGACGGTCAGAGCTTTAATATGGGAGGGATGTGATATGGCCCTGCTCTTTTCGGCGGTAACGCTTACCGCAGAGGACAGAAGGACGGAGTTTCTTGCCGCAGGGTTTCCGAAGAATGAGCGCGATCTTGCAGGCTGGACGGCATACGAAAGCTTTATGAGCGAAACGCCTCCCGAACACGGGCTCGGTGTTCATGTCAGCGCATACACCTACGGCGGCGGTGAAGTGCTTAAAGCCACTCCGGAAGAAGTTGCATACTTCAAAATGAGAGCGGATAGGGATGAGAGATTTCTCGCCGGTCATTGCGAAAGCGCAGGCAACGCCGACTTTACGATACAAGCTCCGCCGAATGAAGTATTAGGTGTGTATTTGGAGCTGTAAAGCGGCGGGAACAAAGAAACATGTGAAAAACCAAGAAAAAGATCATAGGAGGAAAAGAAAATGAACGAATGGGAACGCCTGAGCAGACAGGCAAAGCGATATAAGGAGACCTACCCTCCCGGAACGAGGATCATGCTTCTCGGCATGACAGACGATCCCAACCCCATCGAGAGCGGAACGAGAGGAACGGTTAAGATCGTGGACGATATAGGCACGCTGCATTGTGATTTTGACAACGGCAGAAGCCTCGGCGTTGTACCCGGCGTGGATTCCTTCCGAACGCTGACGGATGAAGAACTCGCGGAGGATGAGCTTTTGCGCGAACGATCCGTGGCTATGGCAGAGGATCTGGAGCCGGACGAATGCCCCTCGATGTATGTCTGATGTGAGGTGAGCGGATAAAAGAATAGAAAACGCTATCGGTCGGATGCTTCATGGCTATCCGATTTTTTGATATGTTCGCAGGAATAGGCGGCTTCCGCTCGGGGCTCATGGCCGTTGGCGGGTTTGAGTGCGTCGGCTACTGCGAGATAGACAAGTACGCTAAAAAAGCATACGAAGCGATGTACGACACGGAAGGAGAACTGTATTTCGATGATGCAAGAACCATTGATCCGAGCAAGCTGCCGGATATCGACCTTATTTGCGGAGGATTCCCTTGTCAGAGCTTTTCTATCGCTGGAAGAAGGGGCGGCTTTTCAGATGCAAGAGGAACCCTTTTCTTTGAGATCGCTCGAATT
>JAFZJT010000289.1 GCA_017553815.1 Clostridia bacterium | reverse complement strand
GCGGTGCTGGTGCTGTTTTTCCTCATTGCGCTCCCGCAGAAGCTCTATTCAAACGCGGGCGACGCGATACGCGACCTTGTTACGCATCTGACCTTCACTCAAACGCTTTTCTATAAGACCTATATCGCAACCAAGCTCGACGTCGTGCTCTGGACGGTGGCTATCGAGGTTTGGTTCTATATCCTCTTCCCGTTTATCGCAACGCTGCTTCGCACCGATAAAAGGCTTGAGAGCAATAAGGCGAGGACCGTTTCATTCATCTGCATCGGCATAGTTTTCGTTCTGTTCCACGCGATCTCGATATGGTGGGAAAAGACCTACGTGCTAAAGACGGGCATAAACGTTTCGATGTATATCAACCAGCTTCCCGCGTTCATGGGCACCTATGCAAACGGCATGTTCGCTTCGCTCGTATTCGTGCTTATCGCGAAGCGCGCCGAAAGGAGCGGCGGCCTTTCAGTTGCCTGCACGGCGCTTTCGGTGATAAGCATAATCTATATCGTTTCGATGATAAACGAATGCGCAAAGCTTCAATCTGCGCCCGCGCAGCTCTGGCAGGTGTCGGAGAGGGCGCGGCTGACGGCGGCGTTCTCGGTGTTCATCCTCTCGAACGCGCTTGCGGCAAGGTGGTACAGATTCATCTTCTCAAACCGCCTTATGCGCTTCCTCGCTGGCATTTCATACAACCTCTATATCTGGCATCAATGGCTCGCGGTGCAGCTCAAATCCGTTTGGCGCATTCCGCATTGGGAGGGCACGACCCCGCCCAATCAGCTCGGCGATCGGGTGTGGATGAATAAATACGCGCTCATAATAACCGTTGCGGCGTTCGTTGCGGCGGTGCTCGCGACCTATCTTATCGAAAAGCCCTTTGCGAATCTTATCATGGGGAAGCCCATGTTTAAAAAGAAGGGCAATAACGGAAAGCCCGTCAAGAAAGCTTAACGGAAACGGAATAAATCAAGAAACAAGAAAACGGCATGGCGACTTTTGGAAGCGCCATGCCGTTTCAATAGGAGGACGGTTGAAGTTATCGGGCTCAGACAAAGAGTCCCCAAACAAAGAAGATAGCGGTCATAAACGGCGCGAGTATCCAGCCGATATGCCTTCGCTCCAGCTCCCAATCGGAGGGCTCGGCCTTTTCGGGCTCACGGATGCGGAAGCTTAGGAGGTAGCGGAAGAGCTCGTCGGCGAAAAGCACGTCGACCGCAATCATTGCGCAGAAGCACACGCCGAAGAAAAAGACAAACCAGTTGCCGCGTCGCTCGGTGGCGGGGCCAAAGGCGAATTTGAGCAGGTCCTCCGCAAGGGGTTCATCCGAATCAGGTCCGTATTCGGAAAGCTCAAGTGTATCGGACTCGGAAGCTTCATCGAAAATGCTTTCGGAGAAGAACCAATACTCGGGAGAGTATTCGCTCATGCTCTTGAGCGCGGCTCCGCGAAAAACGATCTTCTCCCCGAGGCGGAGCTCAACGCCGAAATCGGCCTTGCTCGCATAGAGCTCGGGGATGGCGGAATCGTCGATCAAAACGGTGTAGGGGCCGTATTTTTTATCCGCTATTTTGTAGGTCACGCTCCTATCCCCGCTGACGATGAATTCGACGGGGCGGCCAAGGAGCCTGCCCGAATAGACGGTGGATGCTCCGCTCTGCTTCTTGGTGAGGAACGAATCGCCGTAGCGAACGAGCTCGCGCCTGTTTGCGCCGATATACAGCGCGGTGAACGCCGCGATCATGATCAAGAGCGCGATGAGCACGCCCTTTTGGAAGCGCCCAAGCGCTTTGAGCCTTTTTATCAGCTTGTTCATCATGTCTTTCATGGGTCTCCGCTCCCTTCGAGCGGTTTTTTTACGGGGAAAACGGAGGCTTTTTATACCGCCGCATTCAGCCCGACGATGAATATCGCGAGCACCGCGATGGGACCGAACATCCAAGCAAGATGCCTTGATATGAGCGTCCAATCCGAGGGCTGTGCGCTGTGGGCGTTGCGGATGCGCAGGCTCATGAAGAAGCGGAAAAGCTCATCCGCATAGAGCATCGAAACGGCGATAATGGCGCTCAGAAGCACGCCCACTATCCATGCCGCCCGGTTGCCCTTGTGATTCGCCGCCACTCGTTCGAGCGCAAAGCTTGCGATCGTGTTCAGCGAGGGCGCGTCGGGGTCGGCGTTAGCGGAGCTCTCGCCGTTTCCGTCAACCGAAACGACGGTTCCGTTTATTGTAACGAACGACGGAGGGAATACGTAGTTGCCGTTCTCGTCGATAAGCTCGTTATCGTCCGTCAGCACTCCGCGAAAGCGCATTTCGCCGTTTTCCCATATCTCGATTCCGATCTCGCCCGCGTACAGAAAGTCTCTATTCGCGATTATCGAATCATCCTGCTTAACAAGGTAAACGCCATAGGCCTTGTCGCCGTAGCGGTACAGAACGTTTCCGCCCGGGCTGACGGTGAACTTCGCCGCCATGCCCTCTATCTCGCCGCTGTAAACGGTGTTTTCACCCTCCGTGTCGCGAGTGAGAAAGGACTTTCTATAGACCGTTCCGACCTTGGAATTCGCCAAAGCATAGAGCACGGTGAACAGCACGATCATGATCGCGAGGACGATGAGGACGATCTTCTGAAAGAGGTCAAGTGCTTTGAATCTCTGCATTTCTCTCTCCTTTTGCGGCGTTGCCGCCGCTTGTTTACATAGGTAGAGTTTACCACAGAGGGGCGCGGCGATAAAGATGCAAACCGCGTGATTAGAGCGGCTTATTTCCGCAAAAACTGCGAAATAAAAGCGTATGCTTCCAATAATGCCCCGTCCTCGCAAAAACGCGAAAACGGGGCGGGAATCACATATTATGTCAATACGGCTTAAAAGGTAAGCACGTTTTTATTGAGCAGCGCGCAGGGGCGGTAGCTCATCTTGGAGCGGTAGAGACCCTCATCCTCAGCGTCGTCCTGACGGTTGATGAATTTGAGCCCGTCGCGCTTCATGTATTCGGCAAAGCTCATTGCGAGCATCTGAAACGCGCCGTGAACGGAATGATCGGCCTTTTCAACGTGAACGTGCAGCGTGTCGCCGATGGCTTCGCCGAGCGTGAAACCGACGGCTCTATCGCCCGCGTAGAGTATGCCGCCCGAGAGGTCGAGTGCGTCGAAGCAGTTCAAAAGCTCCTCGGTGCGCATAAGGTCCTCATCCGAAACCGCGTTGCCCTTTTCAAGCTCCGAGTGGTGCTCGCGCAGAAAACTCAGCGCGGCGCCGCGGTTTTCAAGCGTCAGAGGCTCGAAGCGATAGCTTTCGTTTTCGCGCATGAAGCGGTTGATATGGTTGCGGTGCGCATGGAGCGCCTTGCCCGCGTAGCCGAGGAAATTCTCGTAGTGATAGAGAAAATCGGGGCGGTCGATATCGTTTTGAACGATCGCTTTTTTGCCGATCGCGCTTTCGATGGGCGCGATGGCCTCGTCGGGAACGGTACACATGCGAAACTCGGTGCCGACGGCTTCCGCGTCGTTCATGCAGGTGGATAAGGCCGCGTAAAAATCGCCGTTTCCGATGGGGCAGGTGTAGAACCTTTCGCCGCTAACATCATCGACGGCGATGCAAACGAGCATGCCGTGTACGATCGCGGCTTTCATATTGTAGAAATCGCGCCACATATAGAGGCAGCCGGGGGTGAGGTCGCAGAGCTTTATTGAGCTTGATTTGAGCACTTCGCGGCTGTTTACGATGAACTGCGGCGTTATGGGTTCAAAGGGGATGATCACGCCCTTCTTCAGCTCGTGGATACAGGTCTCGCTGCCGCCTGACTTACAGCAGGTGCATACGGTGGAACTCATAAAGGCTCAAGCCTCCTCGCTTTCGTCGTCCGCGTGCTCGTGCTCATGATCGTGACCGCAGTCGGCGCAGGTACATTCGATATCCTTGCCATCCTTGCGGGCATAGTAGTTGTCGATGGCGGCCTTGACGGCCTCCTCGGCGAGCACGGAGCAATGGAGCTGTGCGGGGGGCAGACCCTCGAGCGCCTCCACAACGGCGGAGTTGGTGAGCTGCAGGGCTTCGTCGATGCTCTTGCCCTTGATGAGCTCGGTTGCCATGCTGCTGGTTGCAACGGCAGCGCCGCAGCCGAAGGTCTTGAAGCCGACGTCCTCGATGATGCCTTCGTCGTTTATCTTGAGAAACATCTGCATGATGTCGCCGCATTTCGCGTTGCCGACCATGCCGATGCCGTTTGCGCCCTCGACCTCGCCCATGTTGCGCGGGTTTTCAAAATGATCCATAACTTTTTCGGTATACATAAATATTCAACCTCCTAAAATCAATCGTGTTATTCTTATGTTTGGCTTTATGAACGCTGATATGCTCTTGAGAAATTCCGAAGGAATTTCATCCTCAACTATTCACTAAAGGGCGCAGCCCTAATTATCCTTTATATAGCGGGCTCATCTTGCGAAGCCTTTCGACAACCTTGGGAAGAACCTCGAGAACGTAATCGACCTCCTCCTCGGTGGTGTCGTCGCCAAGGGTGAGTCGGAGCGAGCCGTGCGCGATCTCGTGCGGAAGCCCCATCGCAAGAAGCACATGCGAAGGATCGAGCGAGCCGCTGGTGCAGGCGGAGCCGCTTGAAGCCGCGATACCGTTTATGTCGAGCATGAGCAGGATGGATTCGCCCTCGATGTATTTGATCGAGAAATTGACGTTGCCGGGCAGACGCTCGGTGGGGTGACCGTTGAGCTTGACCTCGGGGATGCTTCCGGCGATGCCGCTCATAAGCTTGTCGCGAAGATGGATTATCCTTGCGCTCGTTTCGTCGATGGAGCTGCAGGCAAGCTCTATCGCCTTGCCAAGACCCACTATGCCAGCAACGTTCTCGGTGCCCGCGCGCTTATTGCGCTCCTGTGCGCCGCCGGTGAGCAGGGCGGGAACGACGATGCCCTTTTTAACGTAGAGCGCGCCAACGCCCTTGGGGCCGTGGAACTTATGCGCGGAGAGGGAGAGCAGGTCGATATTCATTTGCTGAACGTTGATATGAACGTGGCCGACGGCCTGAACAGCGTCCGTATGGAAGAAAACGCCCTTTTCGCGGCAAACTTCGCCGATCTGCTTGATGGGCATAACGGTGCCGACCTCGTTGTTGCCGAACATGACGGAAACGAGGATGGTGTCGGGCCTTATCGCCTCTCTGACCTGCGCGGCGGTGACCATGCCGTATTCATCAACGGGCAGATAGGTCACTTCATAGCCCATCTTCTCAAGGCGCTCCGCGGTATACAGAACCGCGTGATGCTCCACGGCGGTGGTGATGATATGCTTGCCCTTCTTAGCGTAGCGCTGGGCGATGCCGAGAAGCACCATATTGTCGCTCTCGGTGCCGCAGCCGGTGAAGATTATCTCCTTATCATCGGCGGCTCCGATGGCGACAGCCACCTGATGGCGCGCGTTTTCAACCGCCTTATGAGCCTCCTGCCCGAAGGTGTGCAGGCTCGAAGGGTTGCCGTAGATATCGGTGAGGTAGGGCATCATCGCCTCTAAAACTTCCTTATTGAGCGCGGTCGTCGCCGCATTATCCATATAGACCCTTTTCATTTTAATCAAGGTTCCTTTCCTTCTGAGTTATGTAGTCGTTCGCCATGTCGCGAATGGTGGTGGATTCGAGAACATCGTCGATGCGCTGCTGGAGCTTGAGCCAGAGAGGACGAGCTGCGCAGGAGCAGACGTTTTCGCAGTCCGTTCCGCAGGTATCGACGCATTCAACGAGCGCGGTGCTGCCCTCAAGCGCCTTTAGGACTTCGCCGACTGTTATATTCTCGGGCGCCCTTGTGAGCTTGTACCCACCCGCCGCGCCGCGGCTCGCGCTTACAAGATGCGCCTTTTTGAGAAGTGCTATGAGCTGTTCAAGGTAGGAATAGCTTATCTCCTGCCGCTCGGAAAGCTGTGCTATCGAAAGCTTTCCGCCCGAATCGTACTCGGTGGCGAGATCGACCATCGCTTTGAGCCCGTAGCGACCCTTGGTGCTGAGCTTCATATTCCACACCTCCGTTTTTATTTGGTGAAGATCAAACAGTGAAAGGTGAAAGAAGCATATTGTCGGTTTGCGCTTCGCGTTCACCCGTTAGTCTGTTTCGCTTTGAGTAAATCATACCATAGTGATAGGAATTAGTCAACAATTCCGAGTTGCTTTGTCGGATTATATTTTAATCCTGCAGAAATTTGCCGAAAATATCCGCGAAGCGGGGGAATGAACCGTTTAACACTCTCGGAAAGAGAAAATTATAAAATAATTCTCTCAATAGTTGACTTTTGCAAATGAACATGTTATAATGGAAATAGATGGGGATGCGTTGGCGCCGCTCTTTCCGTCGGATAGGGATCTTTTGGAGCATTTTTGGAGGATCCTGATCGGTATATGCGCCGTTTAAGAGCGACTTGGGCTTTGGGGTAGGGCCTTCGGCGCTTTTTGTTTTCGGCAAGGTATTGAAAATCAATCGATTGGAGAGAGGCGGCGCGGCACATGCCGTCTGAGTGAAATGGAAAGGAAAAGGCTGAAGATGATGAAGAAACGAAAGAGCATCGCGGAGCTTATCGATGGTATTCGCAAGACCGGCGCGGAAGCGGAGCCTAAAGACGGAAACGGCGCTTTTGAACCCGGCGCTTCGGGTGCGCATCTTGCGAGGCTCGGCGAAGCATTTCTCGCAAGGCTGAACATTCCCGAGGGTATGGATGAGCGCGAGGCGGCGGAGCGAATAATCGCGATGTGGGACGAGGCGGACGCTTACCGCAATTCCTCGGAAGACGGCGGCGAAGGCGAAAACGATGAGATCGATGAGATTGACGAGATCGGCGAGTCCGCTCCCGAGTTTGCGGTAAAGCGCAGGCTCCCCGCTCCGATCCGCGGCGGGCTGTTTGAAGCGCCCAAGGCGGACTATGAGAGCATGAGCGCGGAGCAGTTTCGCAGGCTCAAAAAGCAGCTTGAGCGCGCGAATATGGACGGCAGGAAGATCCGCCTTTAAGCGCGGAGCAACACTACGATCAAAAGAAAGGAAATATAAAAATGCCTAACGATACTTCAAGAGCATATATCAACACCACCGCGAGCAGGGCGGTCAAGTTCCCCTCCAAGTTCTATGACAGGCAGCTCCTTGAGAGCGCCAAGACCCGCCTTGTTTATCAGGAGTTCGGTCAGAAGCGCTCCGTCCCGAGGAACAACGGCAAGTACGTCAACTTCCGCCGCTGGAACCTCTTCGACCCCGCAAGGGCGGTGAGCGGCCTTGTGGAGGGCGTTACCCCCAACGGTCAGAGCCTCTCTCAGACCGAGGTTGAGGCCGAGGTCAAGCAGTACGGCGCGTATGTCGAGGTCACCGATCTTCTTGATCTTACCGCCTACGATCAGGTCATCAATGACTCCGCGGAGCTTCTCGGCGAGCAGCTCGGCACCGTTGTTGAGTGGGTCACCCGCGACGCGGTGTCAAGCGGAAGCAACGTTCAGTACGCGGGCGGCAAGCTCTCGAGAAGCCAACTCGGCGCAAGTGACAAGCTGACCACCACCGAAATAAGAAAGGCCGTGCGCACTCTAAAAAAGAACAAGGCGCGCCCCTTCTGCGAGAACGGCAGAACTCCGCATTTTATCTGCATCTGCTCCCCCGAGGCGACCTATGATCTTCAGAACGACGAGATGTGGAAGAATGTTTCCACCTATCAGAATTCCGAGGCCATCTACAGCGGCGAGATCGGCAGGCTCTTCGGCGTCGTGTTCGTTGAGAGCACCGAGGCGAAGGTATTTGCCCAGACTGTTCGCAACTACGTTGACGCCGACACCACCGAGAGCAAGAGCTTCGTTCTTAAAAACGAGCCCACCGAGGAGGAGCTCGCGTATCTCTCCATCCCCGGCAACAAGCTCTGCATCGGCGAAACCGAGTACACCCTCGCCGCCGACACCACCTACGACCCCGAGACCCGCACCGTGTATCTGAGCGAGACCGCGAGCCTGAGCGCGGACGACGCGGTTTGGAGCGACGACGCGGGCGAGCGCGCGGCGGACACCAACCGCGCAAGGGACGTTCACGGCACCGTCGTTTTCGGCAGGGACGCCTACGGCGTTATCGACGTTGAGGGCAAGGGCGCCGTTCAGCTCATCGTCAAGCCCCACGGCTCGAGCGGCACTGCGGACCCCCTCGACCAGCGTGCCACCGTCGGCGCGAAGGTGACGGCGTACACCGCCGCTATCCTCAACGACCTTTGGCTCGTGCGCATCGAGCACACCGTTTCCTAAGGCGGGAGCGCCGAAAAAGTGCGTCGGGGTGGGGAAGCGGAAGCGAACCGCCCCAAGAGCAAAATATTTATTCTAAGAAACGGGGGATAGAATGGCAAAGTTTTTCTTTACAAGCGGAAGAGTGCGCCCCGAAACGAAAAACAGGGGCGAATACGATGTGAAGCCGATACGCCCCGGGTATTCCGAGATGGGCGGGGGCGCAGGCGCGGCTCATGCTGCGGGCGGTTCGGCATCAAGCGGCTACGGCGCGGACGGCTTCGTTTCTTCGCAGCCTAAGAGCGATCAAACGGGCGCATCCTCTAAGCCGAAGAGCACGGGCGGATACTACAGCCCCAAGGGCGAAAATGGAGGAAACGGCGAAACCGCGCCCGCAAACGGCTATGACGCGGGCAGCTTCGAGGATTATTACAGCAGGCTCATAGCCGCTCTTCACAGCTACGGCATCGATATGGCGCTTCCGACGCTCGACGAGCTGTACAACCAGCTTTCATCGTTTCTGCGACCCTCGGTGGACGCGGCGATCGAGGGCAGGCAGAGGTACGGCGAGACCGTTATGGCGGAGCTCGACGCGGACGCATATTCGCGCGGCATGGGCTCGTCGAGCTATCTTTCGAGCATGAAGAACCGCGAATACGACGATATCGCAAACGACATCGCCTCGATGGAATCGAGCTATAATTCCACGCTCGCGGAGTATCTTTACAACGCCTCGAACGAGCTTGCGAATATTCAGGCGCAGT
>JAFZJT010000288.1 GCA_017553815.1 Clostridia bacterium | reverse complement strand
GGGCGACTGGCATTTAACCCGTTTTATGACGTTGATTATACAATTTCAATCCACGCCCCCGCGAGGGGGGCGACTACGATTCTGCTAAAATCCTCTAAACCATGGCCGCTATTTCAATCCACGCCCCCGCGAGGGGGGCGACGCCAAATACAACCGCATTTGCAAAAGGCGATATCATTTCAATCCACGCCCCCGCGAGGGGGGCGACGCATGACAAACCGCATATTACCACTTACAATTTGATTTCAATCCACGCCCCCGCGAGGGGGGCGACGATAACAGCCGTTAGCGTTGGTATTGATGTTAACAATTTCAATCCACGCCCCCGCGAGGGGGGCGACCAGCCTGGTTGATCTTGGGGAAATGCAAATTAAATTTCAATCCACGCCCCCGCGAGGGGGGCGACCTTGCGATTTACAGCCTTGCAGCGGTGATCATCCGATTTCAATCCACGCCCCCGCGAGGGGGGCGACGTTATAGTTATTACGCATAGTAATAAGGTTATCATATTTCAATCCACGCCCCCGCGAGGGGGGCGACAGGGTACTGTTGACAGCATCGAGATCACTCCCACCATTTCAATCCACGCCCCCGCGAGGGGGGCGACACGCGACGTCCGAAATATTCCGCTTTGTCCATGTATTTCAATCCACGCCCCCGCGAGGGGGGCGACGATAGTCGACAGTATATGCCGTACATATTGCCCATTTCAATCCACGCCCCCGCGAGGGGGGCGACCATCAATTTAATACATATTTTATTTGACGAAAGATTTCAATCCACGCCCCCGCGAGGGGGGCGACCTGATCTCCGATTTTAACATATGGATCAACGAGATTTCAATCCACGCCCCCGCGAGGGGGGCGACGATATAGTAATTCCGCAAAAAATACGAACGGCAATTTCAATCCACGCCCCCGCGAGGGGGGCGACTCGATCAGCGTTGCGGGATCGACCCGCTCAAAAAATTTCAATCCACGCCCCCGCGAGGGGGGCGACATTAGAGGGTTGCCGGATTTTGATTTACCGACCAATTTCAATCCACGCCCCCGCGAGGGGGGCGACAGCTAAATGTTGCATTAAACATTCAGCATGACACATAATACTGTGTCAATATGGTTCTCTGCCGAATCAAACCGACCAAGAACAGGGCAAAAAACCTGTTTTTCGCGCGAACACGCCGTGGTTTTACCGTTTACTTACGGTTCGCGCAGGAGCTACACCATCAGAGTATCCTGTGGATCGTAGCTCTTGCCGCATCCGAATTGCTCGATGCGTGTGTTATAGTTGTTTCCGAGATTATAAAATCTCAAGCTATCATGCTCCGGGTCTATGGTATTGAGCAGTTTGTGCTGAAGCAGCTTCAGCTGCGCGGGATCCAACATGCATTCAAAAACGCTGTTTTGAACGCGCTGCCCATGATCCACGCACAGCTTTGCCACCTTTCTCAAACGGCTGCGTCCCGCTGCGGTTTCGGTATTCACATCATATGCTATCAAAACCAGCATGTCATCTCAATAGGAATGGCGGGTACTGGTCAAGATCTCCGCGAAGACAGCGCGCAAGCAGCTGCGCCTGCACAAAGGGAAGCAGCCCTAGAGGAAGCTTTTCTCCGAGAAAAGGATGGCTGATCTCATCGCGTTTGCGTTCCTGCCATGCCGAAAGCAAGCTCTTTCGTGCCGCGTCGTTTATCGATACAGCGCCGCTTTCATGAATCGTAAAACTGTTTGCGTCGATCGTTCGATTGTTGATCAGAGTTAGAACGAACCGCTCAGCAAGATACGGCCGCAGTTCTTCCATAAGGTCGAGCGCAAGCGACGTTCTTCCGGGCCTATCCCTGTGAAGGAAGCCCACATAGCTGTCAAGCCCAACGCTTTCAAGTGCATGAGCGCAGCTCGATGCAAGCAGCATATACACGAACGAGAGCAGTGCGTTAATCCTGTCCATAGGGGGCCTTTTTGAGCGCGAGACCATGCGGAAGCTCTCCTTATCGCGCAGAATAAGCTCGTCGAACACACCGAAATACGTTCTTGCGGCATCGCCCTCGATTCCTCGCAGAGTTTCGAGCGAACCGGCATTTCTCAATTCAAAAAGCGATTGCTTGAGCGAAGCTGAGGCGGATCCGAGCCTTTCCGTATCAACACGCATACCGTGATCGCGGATGCAGCGCTCGATGTTCCGCCTGCAATTGTAAACCTTTCCGATCAGCATGGATGAAGCGAAGCGAACGCATTCCGCTTCATCGTCGGCCGCCCGATACTGCCTGCGGCGCAGCAGAACGTTGCCATGCGTCTCCCCAACCGTTCGCGCAAGGAATCGTCCCCTCGGCGTTAGGAAGCTTAATCCGATACCTCTATCGGCGCATACGCCCATAAAGGCGGGGCTCGCACCCATGTATGAAAAGCTGATAATGCTCTCAAGCGTGTGTAGAGGGAAGCGCGCGACCTCCTCATCCTTCCGCTTAACGACAGCATTCTCGCCATCAAGAACTAGGTACACATCTTCAGACGTGATATAGAGTGTGTTCAGCAATCTTCGCATAATGCATCCTCCAGATACTCCTTGGCGGAGCGGGTGCGCATAAGCTTGGGCAGGCATATTTCCGAAAGCGAGCAGCTTTTGCAGAAGGCTCCGGTCTTCACCTTCGGCGTATAGCCACGCGCATATAGTGCGTGCATCTCGGAAGCGGCCTGGGTTACGGTATTTCGCAGTTCATCCGTAAAGCACACGACCTCGCGCCTTCGCGTTTCTCCATAGAACAGCGCACCTTCGGGCACATTGCAAGCAAGCATCTCCTCAAGACACATCGCTTGAGCACAGAGCTGAACTCGATCCGCATTATGCGATTTAGCAGAGCCGCGCTTGTACTCGATGGGGTAGGGGATGAACAGCCCATCGCGGCCGGGAAGCGGAGTTCCATCCTTGGCGGAGAGAAATTCAACCACATCGCACTGCCCGCTCAGCCCAAGCTCCGCAGAGCGGATGCGCAAAGCGCGAACCGTGAGCTTGTTTCCGCGCTTCTCGGTCTCGTCGCTGTGCGCCCGCTCGTGCATAACCCTGCCCTCGGCTGTTTTGATGTTTTCCGCCCACTGCTGCTCAATGTGGATCAGCGCCCATTGGCGGCGGCAGAACAGAAAATGCTGCAGGCCTGAGAGGGGAAGGAAGTTTTCCTCGTTATACATCAACTCTTCCTGATGATACTGACGCCCGCGGGGAGTCCGCTCTCGTCAATCTCAACCGTATAGTCGGAATAGGAGCGCGGCGCGATCAGTTCGGGATCCCTCGTGATGCGAACAAGGTCGAAGAGCTTATGCGCGGGCGCATTGCCGAGCTCGGAATCATGCTTGAAGATGATGAGCTCGCGCACCGCCATCATGCCCCTTGCGGCAGAGCGGTCGTTCTCGAACATATTGAGAATTGCTTCCCAAAGCAGCTCGAGATCATCCTCTGAAAAGCCTGTGGTCTTACGTGCAAGATTTGCGGATACAAAGCCTTCGCAGCGGTAAAGAGCATATGGCAAAATATATTTGTTGCCAAACTCGGTGCTTTTTTTCTCTGCATCTTTCTCGGTCGTAATAGTAACACGAGTTATAGTAACATCCTGGGGAAACACGGGATCGATGCTCCTTGCAAAGCCAAGCTGAACGGGACCGCGAACCTGACCGCAGTTCAGCGCACCTTTGACAAAGGTTGTCATTACAGCGCCGAAAGTGCGGATATCATAGAAGTTTTCGCACATATAGTCGCGAAGCTTGCGGTCTATATCAGGGTCGGACTTTTTGCGTTCCTTGAGTTTTTCGGGTGTAGCGCCGAAATGCTCGCAGGCCTCGGCATCGCTCCTGTTGAGCGGCACGCCAGCCTTGATATAGATGCGATAGCCGTGCTCGTCCTCGCGAACAGTCTCAACATAGTTCCTGATCTTCCGCTTAAGGCAAACGTCGGTAACCAGTCCAAAGCCTGTTTCGTGATCGATGCGAGGCATATTGCCCGCATCGGGATCACCGTTTGGGTTGCCGTTCTCAACATCGAAGAGAACGATAAAATCATAGCGGTTTTTGATGGGTTCCATATCAGTTTTCCTCCTTTTTGGTAAAGCGTTTTTGTGTTTGATGGTAGTATCCGAGGTCAAATGAGCCTTGCTCTGGAAGGCTGAGCCTAAGCGGGTATTTCTCACCGAATTTACCCTTAATCTCGCCGATAAGCTTTTCGAAATAGATTCTCAAGCCATCATCATCGAGCTTTCGCAGGTGCATCTTGCAGAGATTGTTGAGCACGGGGAAGATAGTTGCGGGCGTTGCCGCTGCGGAGCAGAAATACTTGTCTCTTATTGTTGTCCCGATATCGGGATTTGCTTTTTGCTGCACGGCTTCATAAACCGAGAACAGCCTGCCAAGATTATAGGCAGTATTTGTACTGGATTCATTAAGACTCACTGTCAATACCTCCTTTGGACAGCCTTGGTTTGGGTTCTTAAGATAATACGCCTTAATAATGGCAGCTCTATGGTATTCTCTAATAGCAAACTCGCGCTTCTCAGTCTCTTCTTTACGCTTGCCTCCAATATGATCAGTTCGCACCCTAAGCATAATGCTTTCTATAAGAGAACTCGGATATTGGATTCCTGTGAATACGCTTCTTGTAACTGCTCCGGCAAGCAATGGATTCACGGTAATACTAGCCTTTTCGTCATTGTCCCTTTTCGGTCTAACGGTTTCGGAAAGCAGCTTCCATAGCGGAACGGTCTCAAACTTATCAAACGAGGGCTTGTCTATCCTCATTCTTTCATGGTGGTCGTTGATATTCTTCATAAAGCTGCCGAAGCTGCCCTTCAAAAAGAATCTTACCGACAGCCTTGAAGAGTTAGGCGAAAGACCGAGAATATAGAAAGTTCTGTCCGCCTCGACGTCGAGTTTCTCTACCGGAAGCCCTTTGGCAAGCCGCGCTACTGCAGTTTGCAGTTCATCATCCGTGAAGCCGCTGCTTTCGGTGTTGCCGAAAAGCGCGGCAAGTGAGAGCGCTCTGTACTGCGGCTTTGCTCCTTCAGCCCAGAAAACGACGGTCGCATCGCCTATGCGCTGAACATAGTTCTTGTCTGCAAGCAGATAATTCAACGCCGTGGTATAGGCAAAGGAAGCATATTTACCAACAGGAGCATTGGCATTCTGCTCCCTGTCATAGGAACAAAATGCAGGCGCATTGAATGAAACTATCGATGCTCCCGAGGACTGTGCGCCATTTACACCCTTGATTTTGGGATGTGTCGGCTCATACGGCCCGTATTCGCCTGTCACAAGGCATTGAAGTTTCTCGCCTGAACTTGCACTGTAATGATTGTTCCACGCTCTTTTGATCGCCTCGTCATCGGAAACAAATCCTGCTTTGAATCTGAAGGTCAGATTACAGCCCTTGCGAAGTTCATCCGCAATTTCGCGTGTTTCGGGATGCTCCGCCGCATTTGCGTTGTCCCAATTATCGAAGAACGCAAGTACCGCCTTTGCTGCATCGCTCTCAATGCCGTCCAAGAGCTCATGGTGTTTCTCGCGGCAGGCGGCAAAGCGCTTGGCGGATTTTTCCGAGTCTTCGGGATCCTTTGGAATTCCGAGAAGATAGTCGGCATTTTCCCAAAGAAAGTTTGAGACTATACCACTGGATTTCGTTACCGGAGCGGGAAGCATGACCTGCCGCGAAGACAGCACGGTTTTCTTGCCGCGAAGCTCCTCCACTACCTGCGGTATGACCTGAAGTGCCGAGCCGTTTTCATCGATGCAGACAGCATAACTGATTTTGACCTGGCTCCAGCCTTCCGATGCGATCTCGCCGCGAGATAGCAGATCCTCATAGAGTTTAACAAGCGCCTGAAGTATCATCCTACCACCACCTTACTGCCTAGCCTCGGCACATCGAGCACACCGTCGCGGAGCGAGGCTCTGAAAAACATCGGCTTGATATTAGATCTGTCCGAATAATCCATATCGAGCAGCATCCAGCCGAGATCGCGCTCGCCGCGAAGTTCCGAGGGACACTCCGGAACTGCATCGCATGGTTTGAAGTACGCAATAAACTCCCTTGTGCCAAAACAGGGTTGATGGTAGAACTGTCCTTTTTCTAGCCGCCTACGCATAATGTCGGCGAATTTGCCCTCATTATCAGTAGGGTTCGCCTCACCCGTCATTTCGAAATGCGCCTCGATCACGTAGCGCACGTCACGCAGAGCCATAGTAGCACGTTGTGCTATGCACTCGGAGGATATGATCGGCGCTGGAAGCTCATTTCTGTTTGCCGCAGACATAGCAGAGCTTGCGTTTGCTTTATCCGTTACTTCATTGCGCCTGATGTTTGTGAAGCGGATTGGATTCACCACGCGGATGCGGTCTATCACCCAGCGCATACCCGGATGCCAGTAGATGGCTTCAAGCAGGCCTCTTGCTGCAGACGGCGTCATCACATCGTAGCTAACTCTTTCCACCTTCATTTCCGGTCTGGAGAAGCAGGCATACTCGCCCCAGACCTCAACGCGAAATGACATGTTTTCACTTCCTTTCATTTATAATTTTTAATAAAACAGAGCCTTTCCTTTATCCGGTTCCGATGAAAGCCCCGTGTTTTTATCATAGAGAGCGGCGTTTTCAAGCACGGCTGCTTCGCCTTCAAGCAAAACTATATCACCGCAAGCAAGCAGTTCGTTAAAGTGTTTTTCGTATATACCAACGCCGAAACGGCCAAGGCGGCGAAACAGAGCCTTTGTGCGAACGCCGTTTTTCAGCGCCGCGATATCCGCTGCATTGTTCTCGGTTGGAATGTAGACGGTTTTCGATGCATCGTTTATGAAACTGAAGCTCTCCGCCACTGTTTTGAATGGAAGCATGCAGCCATGAATACCTTTTTCAAATGCACCGACAATATCAAAAACATCATGCTGTTTGTCGGAAAGATCGAGGAATGATCTGAAGTAACACTCGATCGCCTCTGGTGTGGTCACGTCCAAATGCATCGAGATCGTTTCCTTAGCCGCTCCAATATTCACTCCAAGCATTGCGGGCGACGGGTATTCGCTTTCAAAAACGGTCGTCCTGCTTGCTTCAACAGGACGCTTGCCTTCCCTATTGCATCTGCCCGCAGCCTGAAGGATCGAATCCAAACCGCTCATTTCCCTATAAACCAGCGGAAAATCTACGTCAACTCCCGCCTCGATCAGCGAAGTCGAAACTACGCGGCACGGAAGCCCTTCGGAAAGCCTTTTGCGTATCTCGATGAGTAGTTCGCGCCTGTGCTCCGGATAAAGCAGCGTTGAAAGATGGAAGCTGCCCTCGCGAGGAAGCAGGCGGTAAAGCTCCTGCGCCGCCTTCCTGCTGTTCACTATGCAGAGCACCTGCTCGGCGCTTGCGAGCTTTGAAGCAAGCGCCTCGTTTGAAAGCTTGCCCGCGAAATCTATTATGCAGCGCTTAAGCGCACGGTAAAGTCCATCTGTATCGGGGCAGATCTCGTCCACAGCAAGCTTCGGAGCATACTGTGAAAACAGTGGCGCAAGCACTGGCTGAGTAGCCGTGCATAGTACGAGCGTTGATCTGAAATTTGCAGCAAGCTTCGACATTGCGGCCACGCAGGGACGTAAGTGCGCCGAAGGAAGCATCTGGGCTTCATCGAATATTATTACGCTGTTTGCGATATTATGGAGCTTTCTGCAAGCGGAGGAGCGGTTTGCATAAAGCGATTCAAAAAAGCGTACTGCAGTAGTAACTATGATTGGGGCATCCCAGTTTTCTGCGGCAAGCGCATTGAATTGTGTCCGCGTGCTTGCTCCATCCGGAACGTCAACAGCGGAGCCGGAATGATGCTCAAGCACGTTGTTTTCTCCAAGCACCATCCGGAAAACGTCGGCAGTTTGTTCGATTATTGAAGTGTACGGGATAACGTAGATAACGCGGTCCAATCCGTTTTCGACCGCATGATTGAGCGCAAATGCAAGAGAGGCGATCGTCTTTCCACCGCCTGTGGGAACGGTCAGCGAGTAGAGCCCTCTTTTCCCCGCGCCCTTTTGAATGCAGCTTTTAAGAATGGAACAGCGCAAACGATTCAATTCATTTTTCGGCGGAAACCACGGCTTAATGAATTCACTTAGCTTGTCACGCAAAGCAATCATACTTTCGCCCTTCGAGCGTACGCTTGAGCCGCCGAGCATAAATGCCTCGGTGTCCAAATAATCAGCATCCACAAGGCAGGAATAAAGCATTCGTATGATAAAGGAATCCGTTAAGCCATCTTTCCCATAGCCTTCCGGAGAATGAACCTTGCGTGACGCAATCGGAAGATGATATTCCGGTATAGCACCGTTTAGAATCGCTCTTTTTAGTCTCCCGAACATGGTTGGGCTGTCATCGCCATCCATCTCGCTCCCAACATTAGGAAGGCCGCCATGATGACCGATTATACAGCATGATGCCCACAACAGGTCGAATTTGGCATATTCAAGAGCACCAGCAGTTGCATGATCTACCACACTTCCGCCATAAAGCCTCTTTTGAAAGGCATCGGAGCATTTCCCCACATCGTGCATCAGTCCAATCGCCTCACCATGTTCGCGGCAGCCAAAAGCAGAAGCGAATCCGCCGCATAACGCTGCCGTTCCTTCAAGATGCTCTAGGACTGTCTGCTGCCTTTTGTCCTCAGAGATATGAGCAAGATATTCTGAAGTGTTCATACTTCACCTCGAAACGCTTGATGCTTATATTATATAAGGGCTGAGTTGCCATGTCAATATTCGGTTTGTACATTTTTAGGTACTGATGTTGATTGTGCGCAGTTTTGCAAGTCGATTCGATAATGATATGATTCGAACAGTTTAGCCCCAATTACCCAAAGCGCACAAAACCCCTTGCTGCAAAAGACGAGCGTTTTCGTAATTCATCTCAAAAACGAAATCCCGTATGTGTTTTATCACTATCACTTGCGATGCACTGTAAGTAAAAGACCGCTCGTTTCACTAACAGCAAAACGAGTGGTCCTATATTTGGTTCTTCTTTAATCCTGTGTTTTGTATTCTGTTTACTCGCTCGTTTTAGGTAAATAATCCTCTGCCACGTCTTCCTCAACGTCGTTGAGTGTGGAATCCGTATGCTTTTGCCTATTGGAAACGGCGATATCCGCGATATGCCTTATCCGTCTTTCGGCGGCATCGGCTATGGCAGTTATACGGTTTTTGTCGATGTATTCGCCCGCGCCGCCTTCGGAGAGGGTATCCTCGATGAGCGCATGAACATCCGAGAGCCTGCTTGGATCGAACCATGAGAGATCGGAGACAAGCTTCAACTGTTCCTCATGGTCGTTTTTGAACGGCTTGCAGGTCACGTTCCTTGAGGAACGTATCTCCGCGGCGACCTTGTCGTAGCCCAGGGACGAGCCGCTGTCGTAGATCGGCGCCATTCCGAGCCATTCCAAGGTTTCCGCGTTCCTTATCGCGCCGAAATTGTTGAGGTGTCTGTCCTCGTTGGCGATGATATAGTCCACGGTTATCATTCGGTCGATGAAGGCTTGAACTCCCGGTATGCCGAGAGCTTCGGCGCAGCGCAGAAAATGCGCATGGATCGACACGTTGTTCGGCTTCTTCTGTGTTTTCATGATGCGCCAAGCGGGGATAAGCTCCGTTTCAGCCGTCACGAAATCCTCGCAAACCGAGTACGGCGCTTCCTTATGCCATATCACGGAATATGGAACGTGCGCTATGCCGAGGCGCTCCATTATTCCCGCCGCTATGACCTCGTTGAACGGCTGCTGACGGAACGGGTTGGAACCGCCCTTGATCAGACAGCGCCTGCCGTCCATTATCTTCCATCTCTTTTTGAGGTTTCCGTCCGAGGTGTTGTCAGGCGAGCTGAAATCAAGCGCATCGGCTTTCCTGTTTCCACCGAACAACACGTCGCCTATATCGTCCGAGAAGGGATTGTTGAAGAAGTTTATGCTCTCCCAAGACAGCTCGGAGCCCTCCGGCTTTATCCAATACTGATCCGAGAGGCTGAGTCCCAAACAGCGAACGAGCAGCATTTTCGTACTCGATATCTCAAGCGTTTCAAGCGCCTCCCGTATGCCAGACCTGCTTGCGGGGATGGATCTGTCGGTCCACCATTCATTGAGATCCGCTCGATCGTGGCGACCGCGAACAGCGGAAACGCCGACGGGCAGATGCGCGGACGAGTACACCTCGCCGATACGCTGAATGAAGCCCGTAACGTCGTCAAGCTCGATCTCAACCACTTCCGTTTTCTTATGCATCAGAATGTATTTCAACTTTTGTTCCTCCGTCTGCCTTTCACCTACCGGCGCACCGTCCGCACTCGATCTGAGCTCTCTCAGCTCCGCCTGCAGTGCTTTTCGCTGTTCTATAAGCTTCACAAGCGGCTCTATCTCGCCGTCGTGCAGATACCGGCTCTGCTTTCTGCCGTTTTGCGACCATTGGTGATACCAGTATGTTTTACCGCTGATGGTCTTTTTTGAAACATAGCCCCTCGGCAGAGCCTCTATCCGCTCCGTCAGTTCGGTTATTCTGCTCAGATCCTTTTCGTTAGGCATATCTTCGGCTCCTTTAACTCTCTTTATACCTATTATACCCTTATTTAACCCCGCATGTCAATGTGCAACTTAAAAATCGGATGATCAGGATTCAAGCAAAAAGGCAGAGAAAGTATTGTGTCCTCTGCAAGCGATGTGAAGCTATTACTTTAACAGTAATATGCGCTGTATCCTTCGTGGCAGGGTTCCGGCGGCTAGAAACAGTGAAGGACCATATAGCCGCTCCCTTGCGACCTGAAGTTCGGTACGCTCGTCATGAGCCGTTCCAAAGTCCTGAGCTTTGGAGTTTCTGTGAATAACATTGTATTAAGCTCCTTTCGCTTGAAATGAAAAAAGCCGACCGTTATTTTCAAACGATCGGCGAGGTGGTGGAATAAAAAAAGGCAGACTTTTTTGCTCAGTCGGCTATGAACTGTTCGATATTCGGTTTTCGCGGGGGTTCAACTCCTGTCAAAGGGCATGTTTGCCCATTTTACATCTATGGTTCTGTACAGTAGTTTACAGGCGTTTTGGGTGCAAAAAAGCCCGATTTTATCGGGCTTTTTTCGCTCTATATCTTTTTCGTATAGATAACATGTGTTATCTTACCGAAAAAGATTTTCCGGATTTTTGCGGGCGGAGTTGAACTACCGTAACCACATGCCGTCTTGGAAAACACAGTGTTCTATATTGTATTGTTCCGCTAATGTTGTAGTCGAAGTTCAGCCGTGAAACAAGACATAACCGGAAATCGACTTTTGTTTTTCCAACAAAGAATTAGTTTTTATTGATCAATTCAAATCGGACAATGGGGTTCGGATCGTAAAGGTTTTTCGTTTTCGATTTCCGTTTTGAACTTTTTTGACTTTTGTGTCCGGTTTGAATTCAGGAAACGATAGTCAGAAAACACATATAAAACAAGCAAAAACAAAGAATCACCGTTTGCTGTCCGAACCCAGGGGGTTCAGATCCCGAACGGTGATTCAAGACGTAACCGGAAATAGACTTTTGTTTTCCCAACACACAATTAGGTTTTTTGATCAGTTCAAATCGGACAGAGTGGTTCGGATCGTTTTAGATTTCTGTTTTTAACTTTTTTGATTTTTGACCGATTTGAATTCAGATAAAGATAGTCAAAAAACTGATATAATAAAAGCAAAAACAAAGAATCACCGTTTGTTGTCCGCCCCAGGTGGTTCGAACCCCGAACGGTGATTCATTTTAAATAATCGACTCGTAATAGTCATCAGAATGCTCGGTGAATCTCACACTGTTAAACATATCCCTACAAGGATTATCTCCATCTAATCTTTCCTGCAGATTGACCTTATTAAGGAAATCAAAAAGCATATCAAGACTGTCGGTCCAAATCATATGCTTGATAAAACCAAGGAAAAAATCACTGGTAGTACGTAGAAGTCCCCAATGATTGTCAGCAAGTTTAAACGAAAAAATCGTGTTTTTATCTTCTTCGGTAAAACAGCCTTTGCGGCTGATGACTCCTGCGACGATCAACTTGCGAACAAGGTTGGAAAAAACACCAAAGTCGCCAGTTGTATCATCTTTGAGAATATCATGAATGCAGTGGCCAACGTTCTCTTTATGATCACTATCAAAGCTATCTGAAGACATTATTCTTATGTATTCACAAGCATCCGATATTCCCAGGATTTTAGCCGAAATTATATCAGCTGTGCATTCCTTTATCATCTGCATAAAGAAGTCTTGAATAACTAATACATTCTTTCTAAGATCTTGCATATATGAATCTAAAGAGAAATCTTTTTGTCTCTGGGTCATTTCTTCAGAATAATCATATATCTCACTCGAGTTGCGTAACCCAAGATTGAATGCCTCGATGAACTCGACACTTTCAATAATGTTTTGAAAAATAACCCTCAGGTCCTTGCAAAAAACAGAGTACATATCCTCGAAACTATAACCATTTCTCACATGTCTTATCGCATTCAGTATGCGCTCTTTGCGTTCCTTTTTAATTCGATTTGTCTCCTCGACACTGCTTCGCCCGATTTGCAGATTAAAATAATTAACAGAATACTGTACAAAGATAATAGTGCATAGTTCTCTTATTACCTTGTTTCGTTCCTCGCATTTTCTAAAACTACGCCCTGCGTAATGAGAAACCTCATGCGCTATCCTGAACAAAAGCTTCTTCGGAGATGTTAGCATCGTTTCTGTTGGGATTTTTATAATACAAACCTGCGGCTCAACGTTCCAGATTCGAGCCACAAAGACACTCGAGGAAAGGCTCGGTGTAAACAGATACTTTGTTCGGTGATCTGCATCTGATTCAAGAAAGCTGATGCAGTCCGAAATGAATCTGGCATATTCAAGTGAAAGATTATTCCTTACCCCATATACTTCAGTATTAGCGCTTAAAAACTCAAGCATAGTACTATCGGTAAACAGGTATGATTGCAATGTCACATTCAGAGCTTCTACAAACTCTTCAAGTCCTCTGCTGATTGACACATCTATTCTGCTCTGCGATTTGATGGCACCATCAACAACTGCATCCAACGCCTCGATCGAGTTGTTGCAGATTATCGCAAAAAAGCCACTTTCCTTCAATTCGAGCAACGATTTCATCTGCGAGCAGAGCGCCATCCGCAATAGAGAATTAATGTTGTTTATCTTGTCAACCTTCTTTCTAAACTCAACGAGTTTAGAAGAGATATCAGTTTTTTCATTTTCGGGATACATAAAACACGCTTCCTTACTTAACTCTTTTTCTTCATTATCTCGACTTCGGCCGAATACAGAACGGCCAAGTAATCAGCTATATAGTTCATAACATTTCTGTAGTATGTTATCACCTTATAAGCGCTGTAACAACCCATATCGACTACAATATCGTTAGCACCAAACATAATATATTTTGATGTTTTTCTCAACCCTTTCAGCAGCTTCTCTTCAGACAGAAGCTCACCGATCTTCCGATGCTCCTTTACTGTTGTTCTGACAAGCAGAGCAGTATCCGGCACCTCAGTCTCTATATCAGCATTGATGATTTTCGTTTCATCCAACACCCTAGCATTCAGCATGGGCACGGTGAAAAAATAGACGGTCGGGGTTTCAATTGAATCCGCACATTTTCTCACCAACTCCAAAGTTCCGGGGTAATCATCGCTGTCGATTATGCATGCGATATCGCAATTATCAAGCGATCTATACAGATTGTACACATTACCTTTGCTCCCATAACTTTCCAGTTGGGATACGAATTCCTGCGCCGTTTCCTTTATATTCTTTTCAACGGAATCCTTGTGCAGGATGTTGATCATGACCAAAAAACGGTACACGGAAGTTCCTACCGCCTCTGCGATACTGGCTTCGTCAAACGGAAGAAAACATCGTTCGCCAACATTAAGAACCTGTTCTTCGTTCCTTGAAACATGATTGAAAACAACAACATCATAGTGCCCCATGGCTATGTAAGCATCTTTAATTGCAAAAACAGTATTGCATTCTGCTTCATTTTTTTTAGTGCATTCTTTAGCTTTTTTAAACTTTGCTGTCAGTATTTTTCTGTCCATGATCGTATTCTTTCACTATCTCAGAATATAACAAAGATGCCAAAGTAACTGACGGAAACCAACATATTAATGCACCATCCATTACTTAGCATCAATAAAAACAACATTACTGATCCAGCTATAACAGCCTACACGGAAAACTCTTCTAAATAATTCTTAGCTATCTCATAGAAGGAGTCATCATTGTCATCCATCAAGTTCTCGTTTACAGAGCTACAAAACGGCCTTGGCCATGTACCCTCAAATCTTGAGCTGCTGATCGTTCTATAGTCCATTGGGTACGGAGCCTCTGTAGCATTATCAATGGAATCATCAAACGATGTATACTTCTTCTTAATCATCAAAATAACCTCCAAACTAAATACATAAGACACAGAATCCACGCAATATTTATTCTGCGCTGTTAAGCTAAACCAATACTCTCTTCTTCTATAATATCCAATCACTCGAACCTGCGTGCAGATGCGAGCTTTGCTATTATATCAAAGCGCGAAATATTTGTCAAGGAAGTGGCGCAATATATTTAAACAAAAACTGTTGCAACCCTTCCTTTTCTGCAACACACATAAACAATGTATCACCCGCAATGCCTAAACCCAATATATATTATAACATATGGAGGACAAGCTGTCAAGCTTTTTTCTTAATCCGCTGATTTCTACCGATTCTCTATCCATAATTCGCTTGTTCTATACGCTTGCTTCACATTCATTCCCTTTCATGATTGCATTTTAAATCAACGAGTACCGGACGCCACGGAATATCATCCCAATTGGGCGGAGCCGGTATCAATAGCCCATCATTAGATACATAACCATCATTCTTGGATTGAAGTCTCCATGGGCTACCGCACGGATCGATTGTGTGTTTGTTAGACTCATATTCATCCTTGCTTAAGTATCCTAATGTCCACATGAATGTTTTAACAGTTCCGTCATCCTGTGGCAACATTTTTCCGAGTCTCAAATCACAATCACGATCAAACGCTGAACTGCATATATACTTATCAGTTCCCGTTATCTTTTTCCACTCAACGAAGGTTGGATCGAGTTTTCTTGCAATAGAGTCAGCCCCATCGGTTGGGCTAGTTGCGTCCAAGCCAATATATATTGGGTCGCCTGCACTTATACTCTCATCAATTAGCGATTTTACTACAAGGATTGCTTTTTTGACTATCGGGTCATCGACATCATCCGATATAGATACGAGCATCCTGCAAATGTTATTATACAAATCACTGTATACAGTCGGGCAGTAACTAAGTGCTTCTTTAAGACTCGAAACAGCAGCCGCTGTATGGGCACACTTTGCTTTAGAATCCGCGGATTCGATTGATTGATAATACAAGCAAACACCCTTGTGATGCATAAAACTTGCAACTCTCTTTTTCCTATCTACAGTCGCATAATCGCCATACTTTTTGATCTCACAGTTTTCTATTGCCTCACTTAAAACTGCTGCTGCATTTTCATACTCCTGATTCTTGAGCAGGTCCGTTGCCTGATCCTCATAACCCTTTGACACATGACCCAACGAATAGAATTCATTTCCAGATAACCAGCCCTTCTTGAGCATAAATGAGATTAAGTTTCCCATATTCTCTGACTTCGCGCTAACGGTTTCCTTCTGCACTTCACGATCTCTTTTCGCAATATTATGCATAAGACGATTCTCGATAAGTTCTACTCTACGTGCTGGCTCCGCTTCAATGATACAGTATATTCCAATATCTTCTGGCAACAGGTTCTTATATAACGCGAAAGAAAGATTCTCCAACAATTTTTTCCTACACTTTGATGCATTATCTAAGCCTATTTCCTCCGCATTATCACATTGCTCCACCTTAGGGCCACGCTTTGTCAAAACGACTAACTCGTTAAGAATTTGATGGATAGATCTATAGTCATTAATACAAGCTCCAATCAAATTGCCAAATTTCTCTACATCTTCATCCAATCCATCAAACGTTATATCGCCTTTTTGAGCATTTGGCTTTGTTGCATTGCGAAGCTCTATGCCCGTCATCTCCCAAATTAGCCCAAACAAATAATCACCTGCATTGGTTTTATCCACACGTGAAATAACAGGGATCATAGCATCAAAAAACTTCGTTCCCCGAGAGATCTCATAAATATCATTGTTTAAAGGATAAACGAAACGAACCGTCTTGCGGGTTCTGGTGTTAAGTATATGATTTATCTCGCGTAGCTTAGTGAGAAGGGAATAGCAGACATCCTTTCCCAGCCTGTCCATATCATCAAAAATAACTGTGTTTTTTATCGTGCCAGATAGCTCTTTCAGAATGCTGATGATTTCGGGGCAGCTCTTTTCTATTGGCAGATCTTGTGAAACGAAAGATAGTTTGGCATCAACATCAAAAAATTTTAGGTTTAGCTCCTTCATTTTCGCTTCTAAACGTATAAGCTTTAGGACTTGCCACACACCATAATACAATAGCATGATAGCAAATAAACCAAATAATGGCGAAACGCCGTAAAAATTACACTCATGCTTTGTGCAAGCGAAAACTCCTCCATCGGTTTTACCTGCTATCCGTCCTAAAAGCTGTGAAAGATAGTACGGAACATTCAATAGAGTTGCAGATAACCCGTTGATATAATTCTTAAAACTATATTCCGAAATATTTTGTTCAGGAACCGCGGGCGATGCAGTTGTGTTATCATTGGAACCGTTGTTCGGTGTTTGATTCGCTCCATTTGCTTCAGCAGATGTTTCTTCTGGTTGTGCGACATCTGCTGTTGCAATAGAGGACACTACGTCATTTACTGGTGCTGAACCATTCGCTCCACTTGGCGAGTATAGCCATAGTCCTAATATGATGAACAGTGCAAGCGAGAGTGAAACTGTACCTTTGATAAATCTCCGCATCCTTACACTACTGTACTTTGAACGAAGCTGGTTCAAAAAGCAGTAGATAAAATCTTCACGCGCATCTGTCTTGGAAACCTCTTTCGTCTTTGGGGATAGTTTTTGTTTGCTGTTTTTTCTATTATCTTCACTACCATTTTTGTCCGCTGCGCCAATTGCGCGCGTCAGTGACGAAATCGCTTCAGTAAGGGTTGATACCTCACTGTCCGTTTGCAAAAGAATTGCACCATCTTCAGTCTTATTCTCATTCTCGTTTTTATCGAAGCCTGCAGAATAATCATATATGTTGTAAAAGTCCACTAATGAAACATACAGGAACGACCTGTGCCTTGGAAATGTATTATGATCAGCGGAACGAATTATACTGCTTTTTCCAACGCCAAATTCACCCGTTACCGCTATGTTGGTAATTCGCTTATCCCGCATCATGCGCTTGAAAACATGATTATATGCTTTAAAATCCTGCCGTGAATCAGCGGATAAGCATTTTCTGGATTTGTTTAATTGGTCATTGGGCGAAAGTGCCTCGATTTTAAGTTTACGAAGAATCCTTTTATGAAATACATTCGCATTGCTCATATTAACTCTACGACGAATCCTTTTATGAAATGTATTCGTATTGCTCATATTAACTCCTAGCGAAAGTTTGTGGAGATCACCAAATACACTTTACACTGTTTTGATAAATTTGTCAACGTCTTTTCAACAAAACTCACTATTCGCTATAATAGAGAAGGATGAATATTTCCATCCCTCCCTTAAACACCACCTTTATCACATCCTTCGATTCAACGATCACGCATTCGAGCACCTGCCGGACGAGCCTATCATCGAAGGTCATCGGGTGATTGGCGAGGGCATCGATCACAGCGGCGATCTCGTCCATGCGGGATTTCGCCGCATCGCGCCGTTCTTGTGCATCAGCATATTGTTTGAGTTCAGCTTCGAGGCTTTGCTTTTCCACGGAGAGCTCGCCCATGCGCTGCTCGTAGTATGAGATATCCGCCGTATCTGCGGATATTGTTTCGAGCAGCTCCTTGAATTCGGCGTTGATCTCTGCGATCCGCACCTGTATCGCAAGGCTTCGGTCCTCGGTCTCCATGCTCTCCAAGCCCATGCCTATATGGAGCTTGAGAGTGGCGAGCAGTTCGGTGTTTCTCTGCGCGGTGTTCTTGATCGCTTCCATTATCGCTTCTTGAAGTACGCTTTCCTCGATGGTCGGTGAGTTATGGCAGTACTTCTTGCCGAAGTCGAGGCGGTTTATGCAGCGCCAGACTATCTTTTTCTTGCCGGATGCCGTCCATGTGCATCGGCGGTAGGGCGTTCCGCATTCGCCGCAGATGAGAAGCTCGGT
>JAFZJT010000287.1 GCA_017553815.1 Clostridia bacterium | reverse complement strand
TTCTCCGTGCTTGCGATCGACTTCGATCCGCAGGCAAACCTCACAATGGCGCTCGGCTTCAGGAATCCCGACGATATGGGCTATACGGTTTCAAGCGTTCTTGCTAGGTCAATGAATGAGGAACCAATAAACCCTGTCGAAGGAATCCTTACTTCCTCCGAGGGTATAGACCTTATGCCCTCAAGCATCCAGCTCTCGCGCTTCGAGCTCGCGCTCGTCAATGAGATGAACCGCGAAAGTATGCTGCGTCAGTATGTTGAAGCAGTAAAGCCCAACTATGACTACATACTTATCGACTGCGCACCGAGCTTAAACGTTCTTGCGCTGAACGCGCTTACAGCCGCAAACAGTGTGCTTATTCCTACTCAGCCGGAGTTCTTTTCAAATGCAGGCTTACAGATGCTTTTATCGACAGTATCGAAGGTAAGAAAGAAGATCAACTCTTCCCTCTATATAGAGGGCGTTCTCGTTACCATGATGGACAAGCGGCCCAACTTCACAAAAGAGCTTGTTATGAAGCTGCGTGAAAGCTATGGCGAGTATATCAAGGTGTTCGATACCGAGATACCCAAGTCCATACGAATGACCGAGAGCAATGTCAGCGGCAAGAGCGTGTACGGATACGATCCTAAGAATCCGGTCGGCATCGCATACGAAGCATTTACACGGGAGGTGATCGAGCATGACAAACAAATCGAGCGCATCAGAAGTATCATTCAGACCGCTCGATGATCTGTTTGAACCTACGGACGGCAGCGGTGAAAAGCCGCTGCTCACAGAACTGCCCGTAGATACCCTGGTTCCCTTCGAGAAGCACCCTTTCAAGGAGTATCCCGAAGATAAGATGCAGGAAATGGTGGAAAGCGTTTCCGAATACGGTGTCTTGATGCCTATACTCGTCCGTCCGCATAAGTCGAGAGAAGGATATGAAATCATTTCGGGGCATAACCGTGTCGAAGCCTGCATACGAGCAGGGATAAAAAACATTCCAGCTACGATCCGAGAACTTGACGACGATACCGCCGTGATAATTATGGTTGACAGCAATCTCAGACAGAGGGATAAGCTGCTGCCGAGCGAAAAAGCAAAGGCGTATCAGATGAAAATGGAGGCGGTAAAACGCAAGGCAGGGCGACCTGGGAAGAATTGTGACCAAGTTGGTCACAATTTACAGGGCAAGCGAAGCGTAGATGTAATTGCCGAGAACTCACCTGACAGTCGGAACCAAATCCAGCGCTTTATCCGCCTCAACAATCTTACTCCGCCTTTGCTTTCGTATGTTGACGACGGCACTTTGGCTTTCAACCCCGCAGTTGAGGTTTCATATCTCGACCAGGCGGATCAGCAGGTCGTATTCGAGATAATGGAGCGCGATCAGATCTCGCCCTCGCTATCTCAGGCGCAGAAGCTTCATAAGCTCGCACAGATAGGAAAGATAAGCGAAGATGCCATTGAAGCGGTTATGACCGTTGAAAAGCCAATGTACGAGACCATCACTTTCAGAAGGAACACAGTCGAAAAGTATTTCCCTGCCGGAACAAGCGGCAGAGAGATAGAACAAACCATAATCCGCTTGCTGGAGGATTATCAGCGCAAGCGCGAGAACATCACATCATTAGAAGAAAGGTAAAACGATATGATCATTCAATTCAAAGAAACCACCCCCTGCGAAGTTTTCTGCGGCGTAAAGCCTCATAAAGGAAGGACCGAGGGGCTCAATCCCCTTACCGCGTTTGCACATCTGCACAGGATCGGCCTTCTGGACGAACGCGGCAGGCTGAAGGACCGTGCCGTATTCCTCGATGAAGCAATCGATGCGGCGAACTATATGTATGACGGCTGCATCGCCATCCGCAACCGTTATCTTGAGGCTGCCAAAGAGCATGA
>JAFZJT010000286.1 GCA_017553815.1 Clostridia bacterium | reverse complement strand
GCTTGGGATCTCGGCAAGAAGTATTATGATAACATCAGGGAGCACGGCTGTCCCACCTGGTACGAATGGGCTCGAATGCACTGGGGTACCAAGTGGAATGCCTACGATTGCGAGCCTGCCGATTTCGACCGGCACAGGCTTGTGTTCCTGACCGCTTGGAGCGGAGTGCCGAAGGTTATTCAAAAGATCTCCGAGAAGTTCCCCGAAGTATCCATCTGTTACGCTTGGGCGGATGAGGATATAGGCAGTAACGTCGGCGTTATAGACTACAAGGGCGGAGCTGAAGTCGAGTGGTTGATTCCCGATAGCGGAACGAAGGAAGCGTATGAGCTTGCCGCAAAGATTCTTGAGGATGACCTTGCCGATATGGGCTTTGTTCCGACAGCGGACGGCAGCTCTTATGAGTTCAGTATGGAAGCACTCGAAAGCCCTTATGAGGGCAGCAGCGCTCCATCAAACGAAGAAAGATAACAATCAGCGAAGGCTGTGGGTTCGCCCACAGCCTTCAACAATAATCAGATAATAGAAAGGACTAATAAACTATGAACAGACCCTTTGCGTATGTATGCGCACCCATCGCCGGAGAAGCCGGCAGCAGTACCAAGAAACTTCGCTCCTATTGCCGCAAGCTGTATGACAACGGCTATCTCCCCATCGCTCCAACACTGCTCTTTCAGCAGTTCATCAACATGAACGTACCCACGGAGAACAACGACCGAATCACTATGGCGTCCGATCTGCTTCGCCGCTGTCGTGTAGTGGTCGTATGCGGCAGGATCAACACCGAAGTAATGACCGGTGAGATCGAGCTTGCAAGAAAGCTCGGCATTGTCATCACCACGCTGGACGGCATCGAGCGTATCGGTGAATTCATGCAGTCCGAAGCAGACGGCGAGGACTGAGCGCATGGCGCCGTTCCAGAGAACAACGGAGTCGGACATAGCGGTACGCTATTGTCCTTGCAAGCATGGGATTTGCATATGCAACTCCCACAAGGGCTTTGCCCTTTTACCCGATGCCGCCAAAGCGGGGATAAGAATATGAGAAAGCGTCCGTTACAGCTCCTTGTCATGGTTAGTGAGCAAGAGCGTAAGCAGCTCGATGAGCTTTGCCAAAAAACAGGACTCAAGTATTCCGTTCTCATCCGCAAGATGATCTCAGAAACAAAGATCAAAGAGCGCCCAAATGTTGACTTCTTTGATCTCCGCCAGGCGATCGACCGCATAGGCAACAATCTAAATCAGATCGCGCATTGGGCTAATGCGAACGGAGGCATTTCGGAAGAAAATACAGCCGAGGCACTGAGGCTTATGAAGGAGGTCAAAGCGACCATAAGGAGATGGTCTGAATTATGGCTGTAACGAAGATACTCGCAAAGAGTATGCGTATAGATAAGCTCATTCGTTATGTGTCAAATCCGGATAAGACGGATGAACAAACGCTCGTTTCCGCTGTAAACTGCGAAGTTAAAACAGCCGCAAAAGCATGGAAGGCGACAAAAGAAATGTTTGGGAAAACTGACGGAGTTCAAGCCTATCACATAATTCAAAGCTTCGATATTGGCGAGGTTACGCCGCAGATCGCGCATGAGATCGGGCTCAAGTTCTGTGATGAGTTTCTCGAAGGATATGAGTACATTTTGGCAACTCATGTGGATAAGCACCATATTCACAATCACGCAATTTTCAATTCCGTTTGCGCGAGAACGGGCATGAAATACACGGCGACACTTTCCGAATACTACAAGGGTATTCGGCGCATCTCCGACCGGCTTTGCAAGGAATACAGCTTATCCATCATTATGGAGTCGGAGAGCAAGGGCTTATCTTACGCCGAATACAAGCTCCGCAAAGCGGGTGTTTACACCTTGCGCGAAATGTTCGACCTCGATCTCGAGGAGTGCATCGGCACGGCATACGATCTCGGAAGCTTCTATGCGTTTATGGAAGCCAAAGGCTATGAGATCGCGCATACGAGCAAGTATCCGACCTTTAAGCATAAGGGAGCTTCACACGGTTTCAGAGCGAAGCACAACGGAAAGTCCGCCACCGAGGATGAGATCCTTGAGCTTATTTTGAACGGTATGCTGCTTGAAGTCGAGGAAGTCGCTGTGCGGCCGCGAGAGTACGTTCCGTATAAGGCATACGGCAAACAGCACGGCTTTCGTGCGCTCGTTGTTTCGTGGATGTATGTGCTCGGCATAATCGGTCAGCGCAAGCAAACGCGCTACAAGGTGGACTATGCCGAGCTCAAGCGCTTTGAGCGCTACAAGCGGGACGAGGAGTTTCTTCAAAAGTACGGGATAGATACCGAGGAGCAGCTCGATCAAAAGGAGGCGGCGATAAACTCCGAGATCGAGCGGCACACAAAATCGCGCATCATTCTTAACTCAAAGAAGAAGCGTAAGCGCAGGCTCTATGATGCACTCGCGGAGCTTGAGTATTATTCGGATGCGGCGAAGCTTTACACCGAGGGCGAAACCGGCTTTGAGGATGACTACAAAGCCTATGCGGAAGCTGAGAAGGTTCTTTCGGGCATTGATCGTGAAACGCTTGTACTCGAAAAAGCAGAGCTGTACGACGGCATAGCCGAAGTAAACAAACAGCTTAGACAGCTTCGCTCGGAGCTGAAGATCATCTCCGATATTCGTGAGGATATTCCGCATATAGACGAGTGCCTGCAAGAGCCAGCAGAACCATCAAAAGAACAGGAGGACTATTATCGCTACAATGAAGAAGAAATCAATTAAACAAAAGGAGGAACTGAAATATGAACTCGGACGCGGCTGAACAGGTCGTAAGAATGTCGCTGAATGGCGTTGATATAGCCATACGGCTTTTCGGCGCTGCGGCAAAGAACGCGGCTGCGCTTCTTATAGCGTGGTCGAAGAAGGAAAAGATACACATCGGCAAAACGAGCCTTCCTAAGCTGCTTTCAAGCAAGGACGAGCTTCAGGTGCTCGCGCTCACAAAGGAGCAGTTCTCGCAGTTTCAAAAGCTTGCCAAGAAGAAGATCACCTATGCACCGTTTCTGAATACCAAATCTAAGGACGGCAAGGTGGATATCATCATGAGCGCAAAGCAGCGCAGCTTTGCAAATCATATTCTAAGCAAGGTCGGCTATGGAACGGTCGAACCCGGTACGGGCTTTCATGCGGAGATCATGAACTCACGCGATAAGCAGGAGCTTTCGGGCATGAACTTTGAAACCCACGGCGGAGAATCAAAAAAAAACGATACTCCGTCGAAAGGCGGCTCAAGCGGATCCAGGGAACCCTCACCTCGCCGCTCCCTCGGCAGGGAGGAGGTCAAGGCATCGGTTGAAAAGAAGCTTCAGGAAAATAAGCGCCTGCTCGAACGACAGCAGAAACAGCAGCCCCTATCCCGCAATAAGAACCGCTCCAAGCCGAAACCCAGCCGAGATGCGACGAGCAGATAACGATAAGCCCGATCCGCGCAAACGGGAATGGGCTTTTTTCAGAAATAAGGACGGGAAGATAACTTTTAACCCCAAGTGCAATTCCTGTGCAAGGGAGTGTAAGCAGAGTTTTAGGGCAGTGCTCGTGCGCTGCCCGATATTTCACAAAAATGTTTCATCGGAATAGCCCGGGAAAGAACTTTTTTAAGTAATTCTGTTGAACATTGGGGAATTCAGTGCTATACTGGCAGAAGTCTCAAGAAGATGATTCATGGAGGTTTGTATGGGGCTTACATCATTAGAGAATAGAATCAAGCAATACTGTGTTGCGACACTTCCACTCGAAAGAACGCAGCTGGGGGATGAATACTATTATAATTCCATCGTATTCTGCCTTATTGATTCAATTTTCAGCATTGGCGTAAACTACAAATCTGTTGAGAATGTTGTAGACCGTTACTGCAAACGCTTTAATCTTGTAAAATTTGATACATCTTGCCTTCATCCAAAGGACGACCATACAATAAGTGCTTTTATAAATAATATTGAGCCCTACGGAAACGACTACGGCGCGACTGAAGTTTATGATAATCATCAAAGGACTTCGCCTCAGAGCGGTATTCTTAAAGCAGAAGCCGTTTTCAGAGCTGCTGAAGTTCTAAAAAAGCATAACATTGAATGCCTTGCGGATATTCGCTCCTTTGAAAAAACAGAAGAATTAGAAAGCGACTTTAGATGCATCATCGGACAGGGCTCTGGTATTTCATTTTCATACTTTTTAATGCTGTGCGGAGATGATAACAACATTAAAATGGATAGATGGATGCTTAGATTTGTAGAGCGAGCAACCGGAGAAACCCTGTCTAATGAAGATGCGTACAATTGCATACTTAATGTATGTGAAGATCTCAAAAATGAATATCTACGGATTACGCCCAGACTTTTGGACTATATGATTTGGAGTAACAGGAGCAGTATTGATTCAACTCCAGAAGTTGTTTTCAGAGCAAATCATAGCAAGATAATCGAGTATTATCAGTACATTGAGATTCGCTTAAAAGGAATCTGTGCAGCTTTGCTTTCTGAGACTGGTAAAGAATGGAACGAAAAACTGGATGATTACGAATCAGACCCTCTTGGTCGGCTGATTTACCAATTACGCTCGGTTCAAGGATATGTTGATCTTGCAGTTTTCACCGAGAAAGAGTTTGAACATCTCCATTCTGTTCGGGAAGCTCGAAACTATTGGTGTCATCAATGCTTTTCCGCTCCACATCATGTTACTTTCAAAAACGGTTCACTTAGAGACGCCGCATTCGGAACACGGTTAATTTGCGATCTAAGTGAAGCGATTGAAACGGACAGGAAGCTGACTGAGATATTTGCCAGTATAGGTAGTCAAAAGGATTTCAGCAGCACTCTTTTCTAACCATCATCATTAAGTCTATGTCTTCACTCAAGCACCGCCACGCGCGGTGCTTTTTCATCCCCAAAACTAACCGAAAGGAGATCAGGATGCCCAAATACAACATCAGTATTTCTCAAGACGAGAAAACTACAATCCAAAACGCGCTCATCAATATGCGGTATTCTTCCGCTGTTGACGAGGAGCTTGCAGAAGCGCTGAACGAGCTTATTTTAAGGTTTCAGGCAATGCGTCCCGTGCCTGAGTACGAATATGAGCGATAAAAGAGCGGAACGGCTGATATATGCGGCAGCTCCCATTATCCCCGTGATGTGGCTTGCGCTATTAGTCGCGCCGTGCATTGGCGGCAGCGCCGCAACGGTATTCGAGCGGCTGACGGAGGCGATCAAACAGCCGTTTAATATCGTGTGGTGCGCTTATAGCGGCAAGTGCATACTCGTTTTCCTTGCACTCTATTTCTTCGGAGTGCTTTTTTATTTCGGATCAAGACCGAACACAAGGGACGGCGAGGAGCACGGCTCCGCCAAGTGGGGCGTTCCGAAGGAAATAAACAAGAGCCTGAAACAAGAGAAAAACTTTCCGCTATCAAAGCGATTGCGGCTCGGAATGGACACGCACAGGCACAGACGAAACCTCCACGTGTTCGTTCTCGGCGGCAGCGGCGCGGGTAAAACAAGGTTTGTGGCTCTGCCGAACATCCTCGAAGCAAATTGCTCGTATGTTATCACCGACCCCAAGGGCGAGATACTTGCCAACACCGGCTATTATCTTTTGGAGCAAGGGTACGACGTGCGCGTGTTCAACCTTGTGGATATGGATTCTTCCGATGGCTACAATCCCTTTATGTACCTTCGGGATGATAAGGACGTTTTGAAGCTTATAACGAACCTTATCAGGAACACCACGCCTAAAGGCGCGAGCAATTCCGATCCATTTTGGGAGAAGGCCGAAACCGCGCTATTGGAAGCGCTTATGTTCTATCTTCTTTACGAAGCCCCGCCCGAAGAGCAGAACTTCGCCATGATAATGAAGATGCTCGCATACGCGGACGTGCGCGAGGAGGATTCAAAGCATATCTCTCCGCTCGATCTTCTGTTTCAGCAGCTTGGATATGCAGTACCCGGTCATATCGCAGTGAAGCAGTATTCAGTGTATAAGCAGGCGGCAGGCAAGACCGCAAAGAGCATAAATATCTCATTGGCTGTCCGATTGGCGGCGTTCAATATGAAGCAGCTTCAAAGGATAACCGATACAGACGCCATGCACTTCGGCGATCTTGGCGAAAGGAAGATGGCTATATTCGCCGTTATACCCGATAACGATACCTCTCTGTCGTACCTTGTGGGTATGCTCTATACGCAGATAATACAGGAGCTCTATTTCAGAGCCGACCATATCCACTATGGACCTTTGCCGGTTCATGTGCGCTTTATTCTCGATGAGTTTGCGAACGTCAGCCTGCCTGAAGAATTCGACAAGTCACTTGCAACGATGCGCTCAAGAAATATGTCCGCAACGATCATCGTGCAGAACCTTGCTCAGCTAAAGGGCCTCTATAAGGACGGGGCATGGGAAACGATCACGGGTAACTGCGATTCGCTCGTGTATCTCGGCGGCAATGAGGCAAGCACACATGAGTACGTTTCAAAGCAGCTCGGCAAACAGACGATCTGGCTCAAGACACATGGGCAGACCAAAGGCAAATCGGGCTCATATTCCACAAATCAGCAGCTAACGGGACGCGAGCTGCTGACACCCGATGAAGTGCGTATGCTGGATAACCGCTGCGCACTTGTTTTTATCCGCGGCTTTCATCCGATAATGGATGATAAATATCCTCTTGAAAAGCATCCCAAGTATTGCTTGTCCGCTTCGGGAGGATACCCCAAATACGACCATGCCCTCAATATGCTCGCAGGCGAAGAGCTTTCATGCGAGCTTTCTTCTCTCTCCGAGGGCAAAGAAAAATCAAAAGAAACAAAGGAGGACATAGATCCAAATGAAACTTAACAGGAAAACCAAAACCGTATTCTCTATCTTCTGCGCGCTTGTGCTCGTTTTCAGCATCGCGGGCGCGGCGCTCGCTTCAGGCGGCGACGATCCCATCGCCGTTGTAAACAACCTCTCGAACTTCATCTTCGGGCTTATCCGTGCTGTCGGCATAATCCTGCTTGCGTTCGGCGTTCTTCAGCTCGGCATCTCGCTCAAAAGCCACGATCCTTCCGCAAGGGCGAACGGTATGCTGACCATTGCGGGCGGCATCGTCATCACCTTCACCAAAGAGATACTCAATTTAATCACCGGCTGATGGCGGCGATACTCTGCGGCGGCTTTTGCCGCCGCTCCCATCGGGAGGTGAGATAATATGGGAACAAACGCAATAGTGGAGATACTGAATAAAGCGCTCGGCACATGGTCCCATTATCTTGCGTTGATATGGGACTTGCTCACAACTTCGCCAGCCGAGTTCAAGGACGGCGCTATTTGGTCGATAATGGTGAATATCCATTCGGGCATAAAAGGCATCGCTTACGGACTTCTTGTGCTGTTCTTTGTTGTGGGCGTAATGAAAACAACGACCAATTTTTCAGAACTGAAAAGGCCCGAGCAGGCGCTCAAGCTCTTTCTCAGGTTCGCAATAGCTAAAGGGATTGTCACATACAGTATGGACTTGATGCAGGCGATATTCAGAATCATTCAGGGGATAATGAACCAGATCTATGCTTCATCCGGCACGGTGTTCGACGGGAACCTCGAGCTTCCGAACGCTTTGAGGGACAAAATAAGCTCAGTGGGTTTTTTCGATTCGATACCGCTATGGCTCGTTTCGCTTATAGGCGCACTTCTCGTCGCTGTGTTGAGCTGCGTTATCCTTCTTACCGTGTACTCGCGCTTTTTCAAGCTCTATATGTACACGGCGATAGCGCCCGTGCCTATGGCGAGCCTTGCGGGAGAAGGCACGACGAATATCGGACGGCAGTTCATAAAGGGGTATGCAGGAGTATGCTTGCAGGGCGCGATCATAATCCTTGCCTGCATAATTTACTCGGTTTTCGCTACCTCTAT
>JAFZJT010000285.1 GCA_017553815.1 Clostridia bacterium | reverse complement strand
CTGCTCCAGATAATCCGAGAACAGGATCTCTCCGTCCTCGCAGTCGATCTGCTCGGGCGGCTTGAAGCTCTTTCTTTGAGCGTTCAAAAACTCCTCGGCCTGCTTCTTGTTTCCTTTGACCGGACGCCCGGTCGAGATCCATTTGGTCTTGCGCTTGCCAAGCGCGGCCTTATAGCTGAGTACCGCATAATAGTACCCGTTCTTTTCGCTTAGATGTCCTGCTGTCATTTTATAACCTCCTTTTTTATCGCGGACACCCTCGCCGTCAGCATATAAGGCATTATAACGCCTTTGCGGTTCGAATGCGAAGGTGCCGCAGAATAGTCCTTTATTTTTTCGTTCCGATGATCAGATAGCTGAAAAGATGCGCCTTCGGTATTCTGTACGCCCTTCCGACCTTAAGGCTCGTGATCTTGCCGCTTCTGATGAGCTTGTAGCAGTTCTTGGTGCTTACGCCAAGTACCTCGCTGACCTCGTCAACGTTCATAACATCGGGGTATTTGCGAAGCATAAGCCTGTATGCTTCTCGCTGTGTCATGTTGGTCGTACTCATTCTTTGTCCTCCTTGCATTCAAAATCGTTATCGTAAATCTTCATCGTTCGTCCCGCTGCCTGCTCAGATGTTCGCGGTAGAACTCGCAGGCTTTGACGATAAAATCGACAGCTCTCTCCTGCGCCGAATCGGGAATAAAGCGCCCTATGCGCTCAAGCGGAATGCTTATGCGCTCGCGCTGGTTAGGCTTTTCCTCTGCCATTATCGCGCTTATCGTTTCCTCATCCAGCTTGCCTTCGCCGCTGAGCTTCTTCAAGCGCACGGCCTGCGAGAGCGAAGGCGTTGCATCGGCTATGCCTATCTCAAATAGCAGAAGGTTCTGCTCCTCGACCGAGAGATACGACAGCTCCACAGCGGGGGTGAACGCTATGCGCCCTTCGTCCACCATCTCCAATAGCGGGGGAATAAGGTTGGTCAGTCTGATGTAGCGCTGTACCTGTCTTCCGCTTTCTGTGTCGGAAACTAAGTCTGCACTTTCCAACCTCCCGACAAGTTGTCGGGAAGTTTCATCAAATCGCTTGCCCTGCCTTGAAAGCGCCTCAAGCTTCAGCTTATAGGCAAACGCCTTTTCGCTCGGCAAAATATGCTCTCTATGCAGATTGCTGTCCACAAGCGCAACTGCGGCTTCATCGCGGCTCATCTCCACTTCAACCGCGGGAAAGGTTTCAAGCCCCGCAAGCTTCGCGGCGTGTACGCGCCTGTGCCCGCTTATGATCTCATAGCCGTTATCGATACGCCGCACCGTCAGCGGCACCATAATTCCATTCTCGCGGATGCTGTCTATCAGCGCATCCATCTCTTCATCATCCCGAACCTTGTACGGATGCCCCGTAAACGCTCGCAGCTCCGTAAGGTTCAGCTCCTTGATAGTTCTTTTATCTTCTTTGTTCATAAAATCTCCTTTTTGTTTTTTTGATCGTTTCGATAAGCTCGGCTTACCGTGTATTGTTGACTGCTTGGCTTATTTATGGTAAAATAGAGTTCTTAAAAAAGCCAAAGGAATCAATGAAAAATGACTGAAAACGACGATATTCGCGTTCCCGAAAAAGATCCGTTTGAAGAATACATTAAGGTCCGCGATCCCGAAAAGCGGGAGCTCGGGTATGCTTGGCATACCGCGATAGGTCTTCAATCCGTCGATGGGCTCACCACCTCCGAATATCTCCGCGAAACCGCGCAGAAGAATATCGAAGGTGAGCTTTCGCTTCCGAAGGCGCAGGAACTTATTGCGGCCTATTACCGCACCGGTCGCAAAAAGGAGTCCCCGCGCACAGCGGAAGCCGACATTGTTTCTTCGAGGATAGCAGCCATTCTTTCGGAGAAGGGCTTTACGCTGTCCCCAGCGCAGTACTTGTCCATCCACAAGCGGCTTTTTGAGGGTGTGTTCGATCACGCAGGGAAAATGCGGGATTACAACATCACCAAAGCGGAGTGGGTGCTGGACGGCGATACCGTTACATACGGCGGCTTTCAAGAGCTTCGCGCAACGCTTGAATACGATATTTCCACCGAAAGGGAGTTCGACTACTCGGGGCTTTCAATGGAGAAGATCATCAAGCATCTTGCAACTTTCATATCCCGCCTTTGGCAGATCCATGTGTTCGGTGAAGGCAATACTCGCGCAACTGCGGTTTTCTTCATACTCTACCTGCGCTCGCTCGGGTTCGATGTTACGAACGATACCTTTGCCAAGAACGCCTGGTACTTCAGAAACGCAATGGTTCGTGCCAACTATACGAATCTTCGCAAGGGTGTGCGCGAAACCACAGAGTATCTTGAGCTGTTTTTGCGTAATCTGCTTATGGGTGAAAGCAACGCCCTGCAAAACAGGAGCATGCACATCAGCGGCGATCTTGCAAAACAGGACTCCGATACCTCCAAACAGGACTTTGAAACGCCGAAACAGGACTCAGATACCGCAAAACAGGACTTCGACCTGTTTGTTAAGGCCGGGCTGTCAGTTAAGTCAGCAAACAACGCTGTGAAGCTCTATCAGCGATTCGGTTTCGATCGCCCGTTTGGTCGAAGCGACATAATTGAGCTTCTCGGCATTACTCGTTCGCCGTCTTCTGAGCTTATCAATAAGCTGCTTTCTGTGGGCGCGATCGAATCGAATGAACAAGGCCGCGGTAAGTACTGCTTCAATAAATCATTTTTCACCTCGATCTGATGTTGAAAAACTAAACAAAATCTTCATCAAAGCGCTGCGTATGCGGCGCTTTTTGTGTTACCTTTCCCTATACGGAACAAATGTTTCACTTAGTTCCGCTTCCTCCAATCGTTCCTCTATCCGCGGTATCTCCTCGCGTACCGCTTTTATGATCCTAAGTTCGCTTCTCATTTCCCGCAGCGCTTTATTAACCTTCACAAGCCCGTCATAAACCTCGGTTTTCTCCTTGTTCAGCG
>JAFZJT010000284.1 GCA_017553815.1 Clostridia bacterium | reverse complement strand
GTCGGCGGACATCCCGACACCGCTGCCGGCGCAAGCCTCACCGTTGTAACAGCTCCCTTGCTCCGCGGCAGGATCCCCACCGTCTGCGAGCGTGTAAACACGATATGCACCCCCGGCAGCACCATCGACGTGCTCGTCACAGATCAGGGCGTTGCGGTCAACCCCAACCGCCCCGAACTCAAGGAGAAGCTGATAGCCGCAGGTCTTCCCGTTACCACGATCGAAAAGCTCAAGGAGCGCGCCGAAAAGGTGGTCGGCAAGCCCGAACCCATTCAGTACACCGACCGCATCGTTGGCGTTCTCATGTATAGAAACAACACCGTTATCGACGTTATCCACCAGATAAAAGAGGATTGACGGAACAAGCGAAAGGGAAAACCTTAATTGAGTTTCATTATTTCGGAAACTGCGGGCCTATACGGCCCGCAGTTTGAAAAACTGAATAAGTTCCTTGAAAAGATGGGGCTTAGATACGAGGGCGGCGCGGAATACACCGTTTTTTTGACCAATGAGGACGGCGAAGTGCTCGGCACGGGCTCGCTCTGCGGAAGCGTGCTCAAGTATATCGCGGTGGACGAAAGCCTTCAGGGCGAGGGCGGCGCGGCGGCAATAGTTTCGCGCCTCGTTTCGCGCGCCTATCTTCTTGGAAGAAAAAAGCTGTTTTTGTTCACCAAGCCGCAGAACGAATACATGTTCAGAAGCCTCGGCTTTTTCCCGCTCGCCGAGGTGAACGGCGCGGTCTATATGGAAAACAGCCGCAAGGGGCTCTCCGATTATCTCGATTTGCTCGAAAAGGGCGAGGGCGTGCAGGGCGCGATCGTTGCAAACTGCAACCCGTTCACGCTCGGGCATCAGTATTTAATGGAAACGGCGGCGGAGCTTGTGGACAGTCTGCACGTTTTCGTGGTAAGTGAGGACGCTTCGGAGTTTCCGTTCGATCTGCGCTACGAGATGGTAAAAAGAGGAACCGCGCATATAAAAAATCTCATACTGCATCAAAGCGGGGACTATATGATCTCGCATTCCACCTTCCCGACATATTTTATCAAGGACGCCGCTAAGGCGAAGGATGTTAACGTTGAACTTGATCTTACGTTATTTGGGAAAAGAATAGCGCCGGCGCTTAACATAACGAAGCGCTTCGTGGGAACGGAGCCGTTCTGCGAGATAACGAGCGCCTACAACGAGGCAATGAAGCGGATACTGCCAAACTTCGGTATAGAGGTCGTCGAGATCGAGCGCAAGGGCGGTATCAGCGCGAGCAAGGTGCGCGAAGGAATGAAAAACGGCGATATAAATTTGATAAAAAGGCTTGTTCCCGGCTCAACTTATGATATAATAAAGGACATGGTCGTGCCGAGAGGAACGCCGCGCACGGAAAACATGGGCGCGGGCGACAGAATGACGGACGAGACCGTTTGATAAAGGAGCAGGGAGTATGTTAAGAAAAAAGAGCATAATAATCGCGATAGTGCTTGCTGTGCTTGCGGTAGCAGCCGCTTATGCATACGTTGAATACGTCTATCCTAAGGTGGTAGAGCCGGCGGAAATGTATGCTCAGGCAAGAAGCCTGTACAACAGCGGAAACTATATCAATGCCGCGCTGAAGCTTGAATCCATTCCCAAGTATTCGGATTCAACGAAGGTCGCAAAGCAGGCATGGAAGCTTGCGGGCGACAATGCCTATAACGACGGAAATTTCGATCTGGCCTCCGCCTGCTATGAAAAGGCGGGCTCGAACGCGGAGGACGTTGCGAGGATGGATGAATGCTATCTTCGCCTCGCCGAAAACGCTTTTGTAAACGACATGGTCTCCAAGGGCGAGATCTATCTGCAGTGCGTTTCGGACGCGGAAGGAAACTCCGATAAGATCGACGATATAAGGCTGAACGCCGCAGCGGCGATACTCGCATCCGAGCTGACAGCGGGCAATATCGACAAAGCGGTCGACAGGCTCAAGCTGTGCAGCGAGAAGGCCACGCCCCGTGCGATCGATCTGCTCGTCAACAAGGGCAGGGATGCGCTTTCGGTTTTCGACCTCGATTCGGCGAATTCGCTTTTCAATTCCGCGAAGCGTCTTTCCTCCGAGGACGGACTTGAGGCGCTCAATGAAAGAATAAACGGCGAGTGGACCGAGGCGGGACTTCGTGCGCTCGAGAGGGGAATGACGACGGTTGCCGAAAAATGCTTCGCTGTTAGCGGCTACATTACCGAATCCGAGAACGCGGAGGCGGAGTTCTTAAGAGCGGAGCAGCTCTATGAAAGCGGGGATGTTTTCGCCGCTTACGCGATCCTCAGAAAGATCGGCTACTACGAAAAGAGCAAGGAGCTGACCGCCGCCGTAGTGGAGAAGATAAGCAGGATACCGAATGCCGGCCCAGAGGGCGCCTATGCTCTGCTCGATCTGGACGGAACGGTCAAGCTACTTGGCGATGCGTGGGAGACCGGCGAACCGAACTGGACGAATATTAAGCGCGTTGCAGTGGGCAAGACCCCGTTCATCCTTGCGCTCGGTAATGACGGCAGGGTGCAGAGCGCGGGAAGAAATACCGATGACTGCACCAACGTTTCCTCTTGGGATCAGATAATAATGGTTTCATGCGGCGCTTCGCATTCGTTTGGACTCAGAGCCGACGGCACCGTGCTCTTTGCGGGCGCATTTGCAAACGGCGCGAACAACACGGCGTCCTGGCGCGAGATCGTCTATATCGCCTCGGGAATGGATTCGGTCTATGGCATAACGCAGAACGGCAAGGCCGTGGCCTCGGGCGACAATTCCTCGGGTCAGTGCGGCGTGTCCTCCTGGAATAACGTAAAGCAGATCTCCGGCGGCAACATGCATGCCGTTGCCCTTAAAGAGGACGGAACCGTGGTTGCCTGCGGCGACAACACATACGGCCAGTGCGACGTTTCCGAATGGAGCGACGTGGTCTTCGTTTCGGCGGGCGCGTATCACACCGTGGCTCTCAGGTCGGACGGAACTCTGCTTGCCTGCGGAAAGAACGACGATGGCGAATGCGGCATCGACCGTTTCAGCGGCGTGGCGGCCGTTTCCGCCGGAAACGGTTACACGATCATCGTCTTTGAGGACGGCACGAACAGGCTGATCGGCAGAACGAACTGTTACGGTAACTTCTTATGATAAACGGCGGCCCTCCTTTCCTGAGGAGAGCCGCTTTATTTGAAAAGCTGCGCCGAGGATCGGCGCGACCCTTCTATGAAAAACGATTTTGAAAATGAAGTGAAGCGCTTTGCACCCGCGAGCGTGGAGCAGATGGCGGCAAGGCGTGAAAAGCGCGTGAAGCAGCAGCGGGAAATGCTTGCTCGAGGTGGCGAAAACCGATGCGTGGTCTGCATCGGGATGAATATCGCGGGGCCGAATAAGCGAAGCGGGCTTATCGACGCGGCGTTTTTGGAGGCGGTGAACTGCTTTTTAGGTGAAGCCGAACTATACGGAGCGGTCGAAGCGAACGGCCTTGAGCTGCGCTTTATAAACGAAAACACCGGCATAGAGGCGCTTATCGCGCTTGATGGGGACACGAAGGAAATGAAGCGGCTCTGCGTCGGGATCGAGGAGAAGCTTCCCCTTGGCAGGCTCTTCGATATCGACGTTATTGCGAAAAACGGCGAAAAGCTCGGAAGGAGCGAGCCGAGAAAATGCCTTATCTGCGCGGAAAACGCCTCGGTCTGCGCAAGGAGCCGCGCGCATTCGGTGGAGGAGCTTCAAAAAGCCGTGCAGAGGATGCTTTCGTATCATATCAAACGGAAGATGGCCCTGCTCGCGGGAAATGCGCTCCACTCGGAGGTGCATGCCACGCCGAAGCCGGGGCTTGTGGATGAGAATAACCAGGGTGCGAACCCCGATATGAGCGTTGAGCTTTTCGAGCGCAGCGCTGATAGCTTGGGAGTGTATTTTGATTGCTTGGCGGCGAATACGATACGTTACTGCTTCAGCGAAAAAACCGAAGAGGCATCGAAAAAATTCTTGGATAGCTTGAGAAAAGCAGGCGTTGATGCCGAAAAAGCAATGCTCGAAGCGACGGGCGGGGTCAACACCCATCGCGGCGCGGTCTATTCGCTGGGTCTGCTCGTTTGCGCGGCGGCGTACAATCTGACGAACGGCATCTTCGGGGCCGACGGAAGCGGACTGCACGGCGAGCCGTTGACTGGATACGATTTTGCCGAAACCTGCGTGCGAACGGCGGCGGAGCTCGCGCTCGCGCTCGGCGACAACAGCGTTCCGACCTCCAACGGCGCGAGGGTGCGCGAAAAATACGGCGTCGGCGGCCCCGTTCAGCAGGCGCAGGAGGGTTTCCCGCTCGCTCTGCTTGCAAAAAACGCGAAAGACGAGTATTATAATAGGTACGGTCAAGCGGATGAGAACCTCGCTTGGGCCTATGCGCTGATCTCGGTCATGGCGGTCATGGACGACAACAACGCGCTCAAGCGCGGGGGAGAGGCGGGCGCCGAATTCGTTAAAAACCGCGCTTCGGAGCTCAAAACGCTTGCGCTTAGAGTGGAGAGCGCCGAATTCGAGGCCGCGCTTTTGAAGCTTGACGAGGAGCTCATCGAGCGAAACATAAGCTGCGGCGGCGCGGCGGATATGCTTGCGCTCGCAATGTTCCTCAGCGAAACGGAAAAGCATTATGGGCGTGTTTTGGCAGTGCTTACCTCATTGGATGCGCATGGCAAGTAAAAAGGCTGAGATTCCGCTTTAGTTTAGGCATGAACCCTTCGCTTGCATCGCTCGCATACCTACGATATCCTCGGCATTGCCGTTACGGAGTTAAAAAATGGACACAAGACCTATCGGTATCTTCGACTCGGGCATGGGCGGCGTCAGCCTCCTTCGGGATGCGCGCCTGCTTCTGCCGCATGAAAATTTCATATTCTATGGCGACAACAAGAATGCTCCCTACGGCGACAGAACCGAGGAAGAGATCCTTTCGCTCACCTCGGCGGCGGCGGATTATCTCGTTGAGCACGGCGTGAAGGCGCTGGTGCTCGCCTGCAACACCGCAACCAGCGCGTCCATAAACATATTAAGAAAGAAACTCGCTGTGCCCGTCGTCAGCATCGAGCCCGCGATAAAGCCCGCCTGCGAAAGAGCGGGGGAGGGCAAGGTGTTCATGCTCGCGACTGCTGCCACAACGAGGCTTGCAAGATACCGCGCCCTTTTAGAACGCATGCCCGATCCTTTCCGCGTTATCAATATCGGCCTCAGCGGCATGGTGGCGAGGGTGGAGCGCGGCGAAACCTCCATCGGCGCGTTCGACGATATCCTCGATGCGTACCTTGAGCCCTATTTCGGCGAAACGGCGGATGCGGTCGTGCTCGGCTGTACGCATTACGTTTTCGTGGGCAAGGCCGTTCGCGAATATTTCCTGCGCCATTTCAAGGGCGAGTGCAGACTCTATGACGGCAACCGCGCCACCGCGCGCCAGCTCGGCAGGGTGCTCGAACGCAACGGCCTTATGAACCCATTCGGAAGCGGAAAAGTGACGTTTGCAACCAGCGCGGATGCGGAAAAGCTCGCTCCCATATTCGATAGGTTTTTAAATGCCCCCATAGATTGAGGTTCGATTGGGGTGCAGAAAGGGGTAAAATAGGGGATGAAATAAATAATATATATAAAGCAAGCAACCCATCACTTGATTTTTCATTGATATTAAAGTAAATTAGATGAATGACTAATAAATTTTACGTCTCAAAAAGTGCATCCCCCCCCTTACATTTTCGGCAATGTTCTGATATAATAGATATACGCATTATGGGATGGCTTTTCCCGCGCGCAAATTTCTTTGAAGCTAACACTGCGCCCCACGGTTCCGGGCTCGGCACCGAACGCGGTTTTAGACTTAAAAAAATCTTTGGAAGGAGATTCACACATGAAGAAAATCTTCGCACTTGTGATCGCAATCGCAATGGTTCTTTCCCTTGTAACCGTTCCCGCGATCGCAGACACACGCAAGGTCACCACGTCCACCGAGACGATGACCCTGCCCCGTGAATCCACCCGCGACGCAGCGAACCTCGACGAGGCGCTGAACGTTCCGGGCGGCAACCTCACTTTCACCTCCGAGGGTACCTATCCTTGGGTGGTTGACGGCGACGCTGCAAAGAGCAGCAACGGAGGCGTTGCAAGCTCCACCTCCGAAGTCAGCACCACCGTCACCGCTGCTGAGGGCGACATCGTTCAGTTCGATTTCAAGGCATGGGGCGAAGGTTCCTACACCTACTGGGATCACTGCGACTTCGCAGTTGACGGCACCGTAGTATTCTCCAAGGGCGCTTACAGGAACCCCGAGTGGGAAGCATTCGCAACCGACCTCACCGCCGGTTCCCACACCCTGACCTGGAGCTATACGAAGGACAGCAGCGTTGACCCCGAGGGCGACTATTTCGCAGTTGACAACGTTTACGTTGGTCAGCCCGTCATGCCCGAGTCCATCACTGTTCAGCCCGTCACCGTTCCCGCAGGCCGCAGGGCTGCCGTTTCCTTCGAGGTTCTTCCCGCCGAAGCTTACGACAAGACCGCGACCTTCGCTATTGCGGACACCGCTGTCGCGACCGTTGATGCAAACGGCGTCGTGATCGGCGTTGCAGAGGGTACCACCACCATCACCGTAACCAGCGCGGCCGTTCCCACCGTTTCCGGCACCGCCACCGTTACCGTAACCGAGGCTCTTCCCACTGTCAACCTCGAGGGCTATGCTACCTACGATTTCGGTGAGTCCTTCAGCGACAACTGGGTAGGCTTTGCTGATTACGATCCCTCCGACGTTACCGTTCTCGGCAGCCTCGGCCGTCAGGCTTGGGCAGGCGCATTCGCGGGAGGCAACGTATACGGCTACATCTTTGTTGATGGCACCGGCAATGATTTCTACATCATGGACACCGAGACCTACACCGTAAGCTATCCCGGCACCACCGCGGATAACGTGGGCGGCGTTCTCGCCATGGCGTTCAACCATGCGAACCAGACCATGTACGGTCTTACCCCCAACGATGAGCTCGTTACCATCGATCTTGCAACCGGTGTTCCCACCGTGGTCGCTGCTCTGGACATTGACACATGGCCCCTCCTTGCTATCGACCAGCAGGGCAATGCCTACACCATCACCAGCGCAGGCGCACTGTACGCTCTCGACCTTTCCAACGCCACCACCGCCCTCATCGGCAACACCGGCGTCTCCTGCAGCTACGTACAGGATATGACCTACGACTTCACCACCAACATGATCTACTGGGCGCAGATCCTTGACGCCAATAACCACGGTCTTTATGCTGTAAATCCCCAGACAGCGGATGCCGAGTT
>JAFZJT010000283.1 GCA_017553815.1 Clostridia bacterium | reverse complement strand
GGACATGGAGGACCCCTACGTCACCTATCACGACAACTATATCGAGTCCGTATGGTGGGCGCTGAAAACGATCGATGAAAAGGGTCTTCTCTATAAAGGCCATAAGATCGTGCCATATTGCCCGCGCTGCGGCACCGCGCTCTCGAGCCATGAGGTCGCGCAGGGCTATAAGGATGTTAAAGAGGTTTCCATCTTCGTTACCTTCTCCGTGAAGCCCGATGCGGAGCACCCGGCTTTCGACGGCAGCGAGCAGATCATAGTTTGGACGACCACGCCGTGGACGCTTCCCTCGAACGTTGCGCTCTGCGTAAATCCCGACGAGGACTATGTGATAGTTGAAAAAGAAGGTAAAAAGTATGTGCTTGCAAAGGCGCTTGTGGAAAGCGTTCTTGGCGAGGAAACACACGAGCTTGCCTGCATGAAGGGCTCCGAGCTCGTCGGGCTTTGCTATGAGCCGCTCTTCGATTTCCCGGTGAATCACAGGGGCAAGAAGGGCTGGCGAATCGTTTCCGATACCTACGTTACTCTGACCGACGGTTCGGGCGTTGTTCACATCGCGCCCGCATTCGGTGAAGACGATGCCAAGGTCGGAAGGGAATGGGAGCTTCCGTTCGTTCAGCTCGTGGACGCGCGCGGCAGGCTCGCAGGCGGCACACCCTGGGACGGCATCTTCGTTAAAAAGGCCGACAAGCCCATCATCGAGGAGCTCAAGGAGCGAGGCAGGCTCTTCAAAGAGATGCCCTATGAGCACAGCTATCCGTTCTGCTGGCGCTGCGACACTCCCCTGATCTATTACGCAAGGGAGAGCTGGTTTGTGAAGACCACTGCCGTTAAGGACAGAATGGTCGAAAACAACCGCAAGATCAACTGGATCCCCGAGTCCATCGGCGAGGGTCGCATGGGCAATTTCCTTGAAAACGTTATCGACTGGGGCATCAGCCGCGAGAGGTACTGGGGCACTCCGCTGCCGGTATGGATGTGCGATTGCGGCCATTACCATGTCATGGGCAGCCGCGAGGAGCTTAGAAAATATGCGCCCGAGGTTCCGGAGGGTATCGAGCTGCATAAGCCGATGCTCGATCCGATCACCTTCAAGTGTGAAAAGTGCGGCGGAATTATGCGCCGCGAGCCCGTGGTCATCGACTGTTGGTTCGACAGCGGTTCAATGCCGTTTGCTCAGTGGCATTATCCCTTTGAAAATAAAGAAGAATTTGAGCGCCGCTTCCCCGCGGATTACATCAGCGAAGCGGTCGATCAGACCCGCGGCTGGTTCTACACGCTCTCGGCGCTCTCTACGATACTCTTCGACAAGCCCGCGTTCAAAAACTGCATCGTGCTCGGTCTTGTGTGCGATAAGGACGGCAAGAAGATGAGCAAGCATGTGGGCAACGTTGTGGCTCCTGCCGACGTGCTCACCAAGCAGGGCGCCGACGCCGTGCGCTGGTATTTCTACACCGCCTCCAGCCCCTGGCTGCCCAGCCGTTTCTCGGGCGATGCAGTAAGCGAGCAGCAGCGCAAATACATGGGCACGCTCTGGAACACATACGCTTTCTACATCCTCTATGCGGATATCGACGAGTTCGACCCGACCAAGCATCAGCTCGTTCGCGAGAACCTATCCGTCATGGATAAATGGCTCCTTTCAAGGCTCAACACGCTCGTAAAGACCGTGGATGATTACCTTGAAAAGCTCAAGATAACCGAGGCGGGCAGGGAGCTCAACCGCTTTGTGGACGACCTCGCAAATTGGTACGTCCGTCAGGGTCGCGAGAGGTACTGGGGCAAGGAGATGACCGCCGATAAGGAAGCCGCCTATATGACCCTCTATACCGCGCTCGAAACGCTTTCCAAGCTCACCGCTCCGTTCACTCCCTTTATGGCGGAGCAGATCTATCAGAATATCGTGCGCACCGTGTATAAGTCCGCGCCCGAGAGCATCCACCTCTGCGATTTCCCCGTATGCGATGAAAGCTTCATCGACGCGGAGCTTGAAAAGGGTATGGACGACATCCTGCGCGTTGTAACGCTCGGCCGTGCCGCAAGGAGCCTTGCCAATATCAAGAACCGTCAGCCCCTCTACGAGATGTTCGTTCAGGGCGTTGACGACCTCCCCGAGATGTACACGAACATCATCGCGGGCGAGTTGAACGTCAAGACGGTCAAATACGTCAGCGATGCTTCCGGGTTCATCAGCTACCGCGTAAAGCCCCAACTCAAGACACTCGGACCGCGCTACGGCAAGGTGCTTCCGAAGATCAACCAGTATCTCGCGCAGGACGGCATCGGAAATGCAGTCGTTGCGGCACATGCTTCGGGCAAGCCCTATGAGTTTGAGATTGACGGAGAGAAGATCTCGCTCAACGCGGAGGACGTGCTCGTGGATACCGTCAAGAAGGAAGGCTTCGCTTCGGCGGGCGACAACGGTGTGACCGTCGTTCTCAACACGACCCTCACAGAGGAACTGATCGAGGAAGGCTATGTGCGCGAGCTTATCAGCAAGGTGCAGACCATGCGCAAGGAGGCTGATTTCGAGGTGACGGACAAGATAATCCTCTCCGTTTCCTGCGGCGAGAAGCTGCTCGCTTCGCTCGAGAAGCATTCCGATGAGATCTGCTCTGCGACACTCTCATCCATGCTCAGCTTCGGCGAGCCCGAGGGCGTTACCAAGGAATGGGATCTCAACGGCGAAAACGTCGTTATC
>JAFZJT010000282.1 GCA_017553815.1 Clostridia bacterium | reverse complement strand
TCAATGCAGTTACGGGAGTGCCGATAAATTCGCTTTCCCATGCGGTAATCTTCCCGGCGACGCATTATTCGGCGGGCAAGGATAAGATAGCAACAGCGCTTGCTAAGATCGAGGAGGATATGCTTGCTCGCGTAGAAGAGCTGAAAGCGCAGTATAAGCTCGTTGAAGCGCAGCGCCTTGAACAGCGCACGAGATACGACATGGAGATGATCAGCGAGATCGGCTATTGCTCCGGCATCGAGAATTATTCCCGCTATTTCGACGGAAGAGCTCCCGGTCAGCCGCCGTACACGCTTCTCGACTTCTTCGGCGACGATTTTCTAACAATAATTGACGAAAGCCACGCCACCATTCCTCAGCTGCGGGCAATGTACAACGGCGATAAAGCGCGAAAGACCGAGCTTGTCGAATATGGCTTCCGTATCCCGAGCGCTTTCGACAATAGGCCGCTGAAGTTTGACGAATTCGAGCAAAGGCTCAAGCAGCTCGTCTGCGTCAGCGCAACTCCCGCTGAATACGAGCTTTCACGAGCGAGCAATATAGCCGAACAGATAATCCGTCCTACGGGTCTCGTCGATCCCGAGATCTTCGTTCGCCCGGTAAAGGGTCAGATCGACGACCTTATCTCCGAAATCAATAAAAACGCCGAAAAGGGATATCGCGTGCTTGCGACAACGCTCACCAAGCGCATGGCCGAGATGCTGACGGAGCATCTCGACTCCATCGGAATCAGAGTTCGCTATATGCATTCCGATATTCAAACCATCGAGCGTATGGAGATAATCCGCGATCTTCGCCTCGGCGAGTTCGACGTGCTCGTTGGCATAAACCTTCTGCGCGAGGGTCTCGACCTTCCCGAGGTCGGGCTTGTGGCGATACTTGACGCGGATAAGGAGGGCTTTTTGCGCTCAACAACTTCGCTTATTCAGACCGTCGGAAGAGCAGCGCGAAACGTGGACGGCTACGTTATAATGTATGCCGACAGCATTACCGATTCCATGCAGCGCACCATCGATGAAACGAATCGCCGCCGCAATAAGCAGCTTGCTTTCAATAAGGAGCACGGCATAGTGCCGAAGAGCATCAAGAAAGCTGTACATGATATTATCGAAATCTCGTCCGACGCTAAGGACGTTTCGGGCGGCATGAGCGATGATGAGCTTGCGGAGAAGATCGCGCTCATAACCGAGCAGATGCAGAAGGCGGCGATGGAGCTTGAATTCGAGACCGCCGCGAAGCTTCGCGACGAGCTTTTCAAGCTCAAGGGCGGGGGTGCGAAGCAAAAGCCTTCCGCCATCAAGCCGGGCATGCCCGGAAGCCGCAGAAAAGCAAGAGGCAGAACCAGAAAATAGCAGGGGAGTACCTTTACTCATGAAAGAGTACATTACTATAAAAGGCGCAAGAGAGAATAATCTCAAGAATATAACGCTCTCGATACCGAGGGACAAGCTGATTGTTTTTACCGGGCTTTCGGGCTCCGGCAAATCCTCGCTTGCTTTTGAAACCATATTTGCCGAAGGTCAACGCAGATACGTTGAATCGCTCTCCGCTTATGCACGCCAATTTCTCGGTCAGATGGATAAGCCGGACGTTGACTATATAGACGGACTTTCTCCTGCTGTGTCCATCGATCAGAAGAGCACGTCCAACAATCCGCGTTCAACTGTCGGTACGGTTACCGAGATCAACGATTATCTTCGCCTTTTGTTTGCAAGGATCGGCGTTCCACACTGCCCAAAATGCGGAAAAGTCATAAACAGGCAGAGCATCGATCAAGTTGTGGACAGTATTAGAAAGCTCGGCGCAGGCGCCAAGCTGCAGATAATTGCGCCAGTTATACGCGGCGGCAAGGGCGAGCACATAAAGCTGTTTGAGCAGATACGCAAGGACGGCTACATTCGCGTCAAAGTGGACGGTCAGACCTACGATATAAACGAGGTGCCGCCGCTTGAGAAGAATAAAAAGCACAACATCGATGTAATAGTTGATAGGATCGTTTTGAAAGAGGGCTTGGATATGCGCCTGACCGATTCGCTTGAAACAGCGTTTTCACTCGGAACCGGGCTCGCCAAGGTCGATGTGATAGGCGGGGAAGAGCTGCTGTTTTCCCAGAACTATGCCTGTCCCGACTGCGGCGTCAGCATCGAGGAGCTGAGCCCGCGCATGTTTTCATTCAACAATCCCTACGGCGCTTGCCCCGCATGCACTGGTCTCGGCTTTCAGGAGCAGATAGATCCCGCGCTCGTCATCGCCGATCCCACGAAGTCGCTTCGTGAGGGCGCGGTATCGGCAATGGGATGGGGCTCAGGCAATTATACTAACGAAAACAGCCTTGCGCTGATGTATTTCAAGGCGCTTTCCAAGGAGTACGGCTTTTCGCTCGACACTCCCTGGAAGGAGCTTTCCGACGAAGCAAAAAACATCGTTTTGTATGGCACCGACGATAAAAAGCTCATGGTCGAATACGAACGCGATTTTGGAAACGGAGTTTTCATGGCGGCTTTTGCGGGCGTCATACCCACTATGGAGCGCAGATACCATGAAACCCAGTCCGACTCCATGAAGGACGCATATCGCGAGTATATGCACCATACGCCTTGCCCGGTCTGCGGCGGCAAGAGGCTCAAGCCCGAGGTGCTCGCCGTTACGATAGACGATAAGTCGATCGCGGACGTTTCCGAGCTTCCGATACTCGACGTGCTCGCGTATCTTGACGGTATCGAGCTTTCGGAATCCGAGCGCATCATAGCATCGCGAATATTCAAGGAGCTTACCGCAAGGCTTAAATTCCTTGCCGATGTAGGTCTCGATTACCTTACGCTTGCTCGATCCGCTTCTTCGCTTTCGGGCGGAGAGTCGCAGCGCATACGCCTTGCAACGCAGATCGGCTCTGGTCTTGTTGGAGTTTTATACATACTCGATGAACCGAGCATCGGTCTTCATCAGCACGACAACGCCAAGCTGATCGCAACGCTCAAGGGTCTTCGCGATCTCGGAAACACACTTATAGTCGTTGAGCACGACGAAGAGACCATGCTCAGCGCGGACTATATCGTTGATATCGGCCCCGGTCCCGGCATACACGGCGGCGAGGTCGTGGCTCAGGGCACTGTTGACGAGATAATCGCGGTTCCCGAGTCGATTACGGGTCAGTTTTTGAGCGGTGCGCGCAGTATCAAAATACCGAAGGAGCGCAGAACGGCAAAGGACGGGCACTGGCTCAAGGTATACGGCTGCCGCGAGCATAATCTTCGCAATATCGACGTTTCGATACCGCTCGGCGTCTTCACCTGTGTTACCGGCGTTTCGGGCTCAGGCAAATCGAGCCTTGTAAATGGCATTATAAAGAATACGCTCCTGAGAAAGCTCAACAGAGCTCGAACTCATTCGGGCGATTTTGATCGCATCGAAGGCGAAGCTTATCTCGATAAGGTCATCGATATCGACCAATCGCCGATAGGCAGGACTCCCAGAAGCAATCCCGCGACCTACACGGGGGTATTCGACCTTATCCGCGAAGTGTTTGCAATAACACCCGATGCGAAGATGCGCGGCTACAGCGCGGGCAGATTCAGCTTCAACGTCAAGGGCGGGCGCTGCGAATCCTGCCGCGGCGACGGCATTATTAAAATAGAGATGCACTTTTTGCCGGACGTTTATGTGCCTTGCGAGGTATGTATGGGCAAAAGATACAACCGTGAAACGCTCGAGGTGCGCTATCGCGGCAAGTCCATCTCGGACGTGCTCGATATGACCGTTGAGCAGGCGCTCGAATTCTTCTCGGCGATACCGAAGATCGCGAAAAAACTGCAGGCGCTCTATGACGTTGGACTTGGGTATATCAAGCTCGGTCAATCCTCGACTACGCTTTCGGGCGGCGAAGCGCAGAGGGTAAAGCTTGCAACGGAGCTTGCGCGGCGCGACACGGGAAGAACGATCTATATCCTCGACGAACCCACAACGGGTCTGCACACAGCGGATGTTGAAAGGCTGCTCGCGATACTTCAGCGACTCTGCTCATCCGGCAGCACGGTCGTTGTTATCGAGCATAATCTCGACGTTATCAAAACGGCGGATCACATAATCGACCTCGGGCCGGACGGTGGCGTTCGCGGCGGCGCGATAGTCGCCTGCGGCACTCCCGAGGAG
>JAFZJT010000281.1 GCA_017553815.1 Clostridia bacterium | reverse complement strand
GGCGCTTGGAATTTCAACCAAAAATATTATACGATGATAACGAAGAGCGATAATATAGATTTATATTGCGCGTTAAGGAACTTCTCCGTTTTGGTTCAAAGGGTGGGGAACAAGCATTACAACTTTTATATACATGATATATTCAACTTCAAAATGGAAGCATACGATGACTTTATGATCACGATTGTAAATAACTGGGCATACCTCTGTATGTTTGCAGGGGCGTTGCGGGAGATACATGTTAATATTTCATTTTCAAGGAGTGCTCTTAAATGAAAAGGACGACCATACTGTTTCGCACTGTAGCCGCCGCGCTTGCCGTGTTGACGATGCTCGGCGCATTGGGCTGTACGCTTATCTCGGAAGCATATAAAACCTATGTATGGGATAACGAAACGCGCTTTATAAAGCTTTTTGAACTTGATACGCGCAAGCAGAACCTTTCTTTTGAGTGCATTTCGGACGATCACGGCGGCTGGATGGGCGAAGGACTGGGCGTTTATAAGATAAGCGTGAACGAAGAGGCGAAGGACGCCTTCCTCGAATGGGATTCTCTGCCGCTTTCAAAGGAGGCTCTGGAGTTTGTTGAGAGCTGCCAAGAGCTTGTTATGATCCCGCTGACAGCGGAGCTTGCCGAAAATGCGCAGAAATACGAGTATTCACTCGCGCTGCCGATGATGGAGCGGGCGAGATGGCGCTTTATCGACAGGGATCCCGAGAACAAGAGCGGAAGCACTTCGGGCAACTGCTCGTTCTGCGTGTTCGATGAGGATACGAACACGGCTTATCTCGTTATTCTCGACACTTAAACGAACGCGGGCTTATTTGATCTGCAGAATTCGATATTAAAGCATCATTTATCCCGCGGGTCAGCTTTCGGCGGATATTGGAACAGCAACAAACCGTTTGCAATATATAGTTCCGGCAGGCGTATAAAACCTTGACAAGGCGCGTACAATATGGTATTCTAAATATTGCCGTGTTGCGCATGGCTTTCAAAACGTCGCGGGGTGGAGCAGCCGGTAGCTCGTCGGGCTCATAATCCGAAGGTTGGGGGTTCGAGTCCCCCCCCCGCAACCATAATGGCGGCATAGCTCAGCTGGCTAGAGCATTCGGTTCATACCCGGAGTGTCATCTGTTCGAATCAGATTGCCGCTACCACAAAAACTCCTCTTTGCGAAAGCAAAGGGGAGTTTTTGTGCATGATGTTTGCCCTCCGCGGGCAAATGATGCTGCCTGCGGCAATGATGTGCGCTTTTGCGCATGATGCGTGCTGCGGCACGTTGGGGCAAACATCGCATCATTGAGAGCGAACGCGAACAGCATCATTTCGGAGCTGCGCGGAGAAGCATCATTAGCCGCAAAGCGGCGGCATCATGAGAAAAACCTTGATTTTCTTAAATGAATACTTTATACTCATATTATTACCGCAAAGGATTTGATAAAATGAAACAAAACAAACTTGCCGACCACGCTATCGATTTCTCTGTTGACATAATCAGCCTTGTGAAGGAGCTGAAAGCAAAGCATGAAACTGTGATTGCAAATCAGATTGGACGCAGCGGCACGTCCATTGGCGCGAATATCTTTGAGGCCAATTACGCGCAGGGCAAAAGGGATTTCATTTCCAAGCTTGAAATTGCGTTGAAGGAAGCAAGCGAAACGGGCTACTGGCTTGAATTATTGTATCGTACGAATTATATTGACCAGCAGAGGTTCGACGATCTTACCGAGAAATGCACAGCTATCCGAGTGATGCTGATCGCTTCATGTCGAACAGCGAAGAAGAGTATAATTGAATCGAAATAGCGTTTGATTGGCAGATACAAACATTCATTGAAAGGATTATGCTTTGTTCATCCCCCTCCTTTTCCAACTCCTTCTCCTTCTCTGGTTCCTCGGCTGCACCGTTTCCTACCGCACGCGCCGTTTCGTCCTTGTGGACGGCGTGGGCATAAAAAGCGCGGAGTTCATCATGCTGATCGTTTACGCGCTTGCGCTCGTTCTTTTCCACGCCTTTTCATGTGGCAGGTGGGCGCTTCTCGGGGTGCTTGCCGCATGGCTTATCGTGCAGTTCTTCTGCCATTGGCGCTACACCATCTTTGGTGCGAGCGAGAAAAAGCTTCGGGGCTACAACGAATGCTTTCGCGGCACTCTGCGCATTTTTAAGGAGAGCGAAACGCGCCTCGTTCCCGACCTTTACCATATCGTGCTGCATATTCTGATCGTTGTGAATATCATTTTCTGTATTATAAAATGAAGCCGCTTTTCTCCAGCCGCACTTCCGCTCGCTGCGCAAATCGAAAAACGCGGAGCAAGCCGAAGCATTTTTCGCAGAGGAGAATTCCGCGCGGCGGGCAGCGCCCGAACGCTATCTGTTCATTTTAGGCTCATCGGTTCGGCAAACAAGATAATCAAGGCTAACGTCATAGTATTCCGCAAGCAAAACAAGTAATCTCAGCGGCATTTCCCTTTCGCCGCGCTCGTATTTTGAATAGAGCGACTGATCGCACATCAGCATTTCGGCAACCTGCTGCTGAGTCAGATCGTTGTCCTCGCGCAGATCGCGTATTCTAAGTTTCACAGCTTATCACCTCGGACATAGTTTATCCGATTGTATTTTGCACTTGACAAATTAGGACTATTAGTCCTATAATATGAGTGAAGCTGAACGGCAAAAGGAGTGCAAGTGAAAAAAAGAGCGCCGAAAGCGCGGTTGGGCAGAAGCGGCAAAAACAAAAAAAGGATCGCGCCGATCCCAACAAGTTCAAATATTCAATTCGCGCTTTTCGGTTCGGAAAAGGATGTAGTCGATGCTGACGTTATAAAAATCTGCAAGCTTAATAAGCATTTCGTCGGTAAGCGGCTGAGTCTCGGTCTCGATATAGCTGTACTTGCGCTGAGTGATGCCGATGCGCGCGGCAAGCTCGGCTTGGGTAAGGTCGGCGTCCTCGCGAAGATCCCTTATTCTGCTCTTCATCGGATCACCTCCCAAGCCTTTCAAAAGTATTATTATCAAATATAGCATAGATTAAATCCGTCTATTGACTTTTAGATAGATTCTATCTAAAATTATTATGCGAAGGAGTTGTATATTTGGCTGAACAATAATTGACATTATTTTGCAAAGTAATTATACTTTATATTGAGCTATCTGAATAATCTGCGAGGAGAGTTGATATGAAAAGAATGGCCATAAGGCTTATAACAATTGCGATCGCAGCAGCAATGCTTGTAGTTGCAGCCGCCTGTCGAGTAAGACCGCATAATGGAAGCAGCTCTAGCACCACGTCTGACGTGTCGGTATCGGATGATCCGAAAAATACGGAAGAAGTGAAGGACGTATCTCCAAGGCCATTCACCTCCGACGTTAGGCTCAACCCGAACGATCCCAACAAGTACTATGTAACAGTGCGCGCCGAGGCGGGCACGACGGTCGTTTTCGAGGGCACGGACGGCAGCAAGAAGGAGCTGGACGTTTCCTCAAAGCGGGATGTTACCTTCAACGTTCACGTCAGCTCGCTTCTGCCCCAGGACTACATCGAAACGGATACCGTGACGGTCAAGCCGCAGGTTTTCCAGATCGACGCTTCCGGCAATAAGTCCATCATTGAAGTTCCTGAAGTGGAAGTGGATGTTCCGAAGATAGAGATCGACTTTGAAACGCCGGATACGTTTGAATCCGACGACGGCATAGTGACCATAAAGGGCAATCTTGCCACCTCCCAGCTCAAGGCGCAGCTCATCATGGGCACGGAGAAGATAACTGTGGACGAGAACGGCAATTTTGCCTACACCGTCAAGCGCGACATCGGCGAGCATAAGTTCGACTTCACAGCGAGGCTGATCGGGCACACCACCATGCACAAGACCTTCACCGTGAATGTGACGCAGGTGCTCATAGTCATCCCCGAATCCTTTTGCGCGCGTTCGCTCAACGTGGATGAATCCATCAGGGTCTACGGCTCCGTTCCGGCAGGAGCGCGCATCAGCATCGCGTCGAACGATCCCGAGTTCACCCTTAAATCCGAGCCTGAGATCGACGGAAACGGCAACTTCAACTTTGAAGTGAACATGCCAACCCCGGCAAAGTCCTATAATTTCATTATAAAAGCAACGCTTTTGGATGGATCCGTGATAGAGCGCCCTTTCAGCGTGGAGCGTCCTCCGGTCTACACCGACTACGTACCAACCGTATGGCCCGGCAGCTATGAGGAGATGAGCAATCCCGTCCACGTAACGGATATGCGCGGCTTCCTCATAAAGGGTACCGTTGGCGAGATAATCTACGACGGCGACTACTTCGTTTCCAAGTTCACCCTCGACAGCGGCGAGCTGATCGAGATTGAGTACCACGACCACTACTCGACAGCGGCAGACTTAAAGAAGGGCTCGCGCTACACCATGTACGGCTACTCGCTCGGCACGACCGTTTCGCCGGACGGCAATTTGAGGCTCTTCATTTGGTTCGTTCAGGATTGAAGTATTGCGATCATTCACGGGGCGCGCTCGCGCCCTTTTCCATTTCTATCCCATTTCATTTTTCATATTGAAAACCCATTGAAATCATGTTAAAATATATACGGCAAACCCCGCTTCGCGGCCAAATCCATCGACGGGAGGCAGGGCGCGGTGAAAAGCCGCCACGAGGGAATATGAATATTTACGCCGCCGCTTCGCTTTTTGCGCTTTTGATACTGCTGTACATCATCATTTCGGAAGTGTTCACGATGCTCTTCCGCCTTATCGGTCTGCCCGAGGAGAAGGCGCGCTTTCAGGTGGTCTCGCTTCTGACGGGCTCGGGGTTCACCACGCGCGAAAGCGAAATGATAATCTCCACGCGGCGCAGGAGACGGCTTGCGAGGGTAACTATGCTTTTCGGCTACGTTTTCAATATCTCGGTCGTTTCGGCGTTTATCAACGTGTTTATGTCGCTCAAGATAACGCAGGTGGGGCAGTACATCCTCGGCCTTCTTATCCCGCTCGGCGTGGCGGCGCTGCTTATCATTTTGATGCGCATACCCGCCGTGCGCGCGCTCGGAAATTCGCTGATTATGAAAGCGGTGGGCAATATAACGCATACCGAAACGGCGAGTACCGTTATTATGATAGACCATATCGGGCAGGGCTGCATCGCGCAGGTGCACGTTCGCACCGTGCCCAAATCGCTCGAGGGCAAGCGGCTCTATGAATCGAGGCTAAAGGAGGACCACAATATCCTCATCATGCTCGTTGAGGATAAGCACGGCAAGGTCGAGCCGCCGCATAAGGACACCGTGTTCAACGCGGGCGAGAAGCTGACCGTTTTCGGCGATTATCAGAATATCTGCACCGTGTTCGAGGCAAGGGAACATTTTGAATAAAACGAATTGGTTTAGGAGGAAATAAAATGAAAAAACGCATTATTTCGATGGCTGTGGCGCTCCTTTTTGCGCTCTCTGCGCTTCCCGCGCTTGCGGAGGTGGGCGCCTATTGGAACGTTCCGAGCGGCTACAACGCGGCGGACTACAACAAGATCGCGGCCTTTTTGGAGCAGACCGACAACAGCGGCGTTAAGAACGGCGCGAAGCTTTCCGAGAGCTACGACCCGAACGACCCGAACAGCTGGGGCAGTACCTACGGCTACGACCTGAACGGCAATTTCACGCTCGTTCCGCGCGTGCTTTGGCGCACCGTCAGCGGCACCAAGCGCATCGACAGCGTTCGCCTCGAGAACTGCTCGCTCGTTGGAGACCTCGACCTTTCGGGCTGTACCTCGCTGAAATATCTATTCTGCAACGTAAATAATATTGCTTCGCTGAACGTGTCCGGCTGCACCGCGCTTCAGACCGTTTACGCAAACGGCAACGATTTTACGAGCGTGAATGTTTCGGGATGCACCCAGCTTACGAGCCTTTCGGTTTCGGACAGCAGGCTTACGAGCCTGAACGTTTCGGGGCTTTCGAGGCTCAAGGAGCTCTACTGCGCGGGCAATGAAATTGCGTCGCTGAACGTTTCGTACATGAGCACGCTTGAAACGCTGAACTGCATGCACAACGGCATGACGAATCTGAACGTCACGGGCTGCTCCGTGCTCGATTCGCTCTTCTGCGACGACAACGCGCTCACTTCGCTCGACCTTACGGGCTGCGGCTATATAATGCTGCTCGGCTGCTCGAAAAACAACCTGACTTCGCTCGATTGCTCAGGCAAGAGCCGTATGCAGGAGCTTGAGTGCAGCGAAAATATGATCGCTAATCTGAACCTGACGGGCTGCACCGCCATGAAGATGCTCTATTGCGGTCAAAACAGGCTCAGTTCGCTGAATCTTTCCGCATCGGGCCTTAGGATTTTGCATTGCGAGGAGAACCTGCTTTCCGCATTGAACACCTCTGGCTATTCGCAGCTTGAGGAGCTCGTTTGCGGCGGCAACGAGATAACGGCGCTGAATCTTTCCTCAAATCGCCAGCTTTGGAAGCTCTACTGCGAGGACAATCAGCTTACCACGCTTTCGCTTACAAACAATTCGGAGCTTACGAATCTCAAGACGCACGGCAACAGGCTTACCTCGCTTTCGCTCACCTCCTGCGCGAATCTTCCGATGAACACCTTGAATACGCAGGGCGGCGGCTATATCGGCTACGATCATTTCATCACCGCGGGCGTTCGCACGAGCCTTGTTTTCGCCATCCCCGCGCCGGGCAACCGCTTCGAGGGCTGGTACAATTCCTCGGGTACGCTCGTTTCAAACGCGCCTGAATACTCCGTGAACTACGATAACGCGCCCACCGCGCTGACGGCGCGCTTCGCAGCGGCGGGACTTCTCGGCGATGCGGACGGCAACGGAGTTGTGAATATGTCGGATGCGATCCTTGCGCTTCGCCGCGCGATGGGGCTGATAGGCAGCGTTCCCTGCCCCGAAAACGCGGATATCGACGGAAACGGCAGTATAACGGTTGCCGACGCGCTCACGATAATGCGCATCGCGATGGGCGTTGTTTAAAATATGAACCGCTTCCAAGGAAAAAGCGGAAGCGGTACGGAGGGGAACTATATTTTGTAAATACTGCGGAGCCCAAGTGACGGATGCCGCGCGCTTCTGCGAATACTGCGGCGCATAAATATATGAAATAATACATAATTTTCAGAGCGGGATACCGTTGCAAGCTTTTTAACTATATGATACAATATATGCGTCGCGCTGCGACAAATACAATATGGTTCGAGAGGAGATTCTTTAATGACGAAAAGAACCCGAAGATGGATGCTTGCCGCGATAGCTTTGATAGTTATCATGACCGCGGTGAGCATGATCGCACTTGCCGAGGGCGAGGAAGCTCCGGCGTCACCGTTCTACAAAACCTTCTGGTCCCTTTTGCCGCCGATAATCGCAATCGCATTGGCGTTAATCACCAAAGAGGTCTACACGTCGCTTTTCGTCGGCATCATAGTCGGCGGATTACTGTACGCGAATTTCAATCTTGAAGTAACTCTAACGCACGCTTTCAACAACGGCATCGTCGCATCCCTTTCGGATTCCTACAACGTCGGTATTCTCGTTTTCCTCGTCATTCTCGGCGTACTCGTTATGATGATGAACAAGGCGGGAGGCTCCGCGGCCTTCGGCAGATGGGCTTCCTCGAAGATAAAATCGAGAGCGGGCGCTCAGCTCGCCACCATCGCGCTCGGCGCACTCATCTTCATCGACGACTATTTCAACTGCCTCACCGTTGGCTCCGTCATGCGCCCCGTGAGCGACAAGAGCAGGATCAGCCGCGCCAAGCTCGCGTATCTTATCGACGCCACCGCCGCTCCGATCTGCATAATCGCGCCCGTTTCGTCCTGGGCGGCCGCCGTTTCCTCCTATGTTGAGGAGGGCAACGGTCTGCATCTCTTCATAAAGGCGATACCCTTCAATTTCTACGCGATACTTACGATAGTTATGATGATCTTCCTTGCCCTCACCAAGATGGACTATGGCCCGATGGCGAAGCATGAGAAGAACGCGAAGGAGAAGGGCGACGTTTTCTCCGGCATGAAAAAGCTTTCCGATGAAGCGAATGAGACCGCCAACCCGAAGGGCAAGGTGCTCGATCTCGTTCTACCCATCGTGGTGCTCATAATCTGCTCGATAATCGGCATGATCTACTCCGGCGGCTTCTTCGAGGGCAAGAACTTCATCGACGCCTTCTCGGATTCCGACGCTTCGATCGGTCTGATGCTCGGCGCAGCGGTAACGCTGATCATAACCTTTATCTACTATCTCTGCCGCCGCGTGCTCTCCTTCAAGGCGCTGACCGAATGCATTCCGGAGGGCTTCAAGTCAATGGTTCCGGCTATCCTGATCCTCACCTTCGCGTGGAGCCTCAAGGCAATGACCGACAGCCTCGGCGCAAAGCTCTTCGTTGAGCAGCTGGTTCAGAAGTCCGCG
>JAFZJT010000028.1 GCA_017553815.1 Clostridia bacterium | reverse complement strand
GGACCTTGTTTCCTGTTCTCCCGTCGCCCTCGCATCCTTTTTTTCAGCATTTGAATGCTGTTTGTCAATGGCGGCGGTAATCGGAGAGCGTTATCGACACAACTACTAAAATAAGGGTTGACTTTTAATAGTTAGTCTTTATTTATATAAAAGCGGCGTACCGTTCACGGATTATTTTAGCCGTTTGAGTAAAAACTGTCAACGGGAAACCCCGCGCAACAGCAAATATACAAACTAATATAATTGCAAATTGCTTTCCCGCGGTAAAATGTTAAAAAAATGTTTGCTCAAAAGCGTGAATTGTGGTATTATATGAAGGATACATTGAATGCGGCTTTATGCCCGTCGGCACAAGACCGCAGCAGGAGGCAGAATTGAAAGGCAAAAAAATAAACATATCCACGATCATCGTGTACATTTTGATACTCGGCGCGCTGATCGCGCTGATCACGATCGGCAACGAATCGATGCGCAAAAAGCCCGACGAACTGCGCACTGCGGAGTTCTATACCCTTGTTTACGACGGTATGTCCGCCGACTCGAACGGCAGAAACACAGAGGTCGCCGCCGTGCAGATCACCACGGAAACGCTCTACGGTCTGTACGCCAAAAACCTGACCGAAGCCAACCTCGCCAAGTTTCAAAAGGGAAAATACTACGATTTCTATACCACCGTCGAATCCGCGGAAGCGTTCCAACTCGAAATGAGCAAGATGGTCGCGGCGAAATATCCCGACGCCTACACGACTGCGGACGACGTTACCGTGCTCGATTACGGTTTTGACTACAAGATTAACCCAACACCCACCACGCCGTGGTACATCGTGCTTTTGCCATACATCATCTCGATCGGTATGCTGGTTTTGCTGTTGGTGTTCTTCTCCCGCGCCAACGGCGGAAAGCAGGGCGCGACCTTTGTGCGCAGCCACGCGCGCACGGCGGATGAACTCGGCATCAAAACCACCTTCGGCGACGTTGCCGGCGCGGACGAAGAAAAACAGGAACTGCGCGAGATCGTCGATTTTCTTAAAAATCCCAAGGCGTTCAACGATATGGGCGCGCGCATCCCAAAGGGCGTGTTGCTCGTCGGCCCTCCAGGCACGGGTAAAACGCTGCTTGCACGCGCCGTCGCCGGTGAAGCCAAAGTTCCCTTCTTCTCGATCTCCAGTTCCGAGTTCGTTGAACTGTATGTCGGCGTCGGCGCAAGCCGCGTGCGCGATATGTTCCAGACCGCAAAGCGCAGCGCGCCCGCGATCATCTTTATCGACGAGATCGACGCGGTCGGCCGTCAGCGCGGCGCTGGTCTCGGCGGAGGACACGACGAAAGGGAGCAGACGCTCAACCAACTTCTTGTTGAGATGGACGGTTTTTCCAGCAATATCGGCATCATCGTTATGGCGGCGACCAACCGCCCCGACGTTCTCGATCCCGCGCTTTTGAGGCCGGGCAGGTTCGACAGGCGCATCACCGTAAACTACCCCGACGTCAAGGGCCGCAAGGAGATACTCGAGGTCCACGGCAGGAAGAAGCATTTTGCGCCGGAGGTCGACCTTGAAAAGGTCGCCAAACTCACCCCCGGCTGTACGGGCGCCGATCTTGAAAACATCCTCAACGAGGCGGCGATCCTCGCCGTGCGCGAAAAAAGGAACCTCATCACCGTTTCCGATATCGACGAAGCGATCAAGCGCGTGCTCTACGGCCCCGAAAAGAAGAGCCGCACCGTAACGCCCGAGGATCTTCGCACGACCGCCTATCACGAGGTCGGCCACGCGATAGTGGCGCACTGCACCCCGCAGGGCGAGCCCGTGCACGAACTTTCGATAATCCCGCGCGGTCAGGCGGCGGGTTATACGCGAATGCTCCCGCAGGACACCTATACCCATATCACAAAGCAAAAACTCTTGGATATTATCGCGATCGATCTCGGCGGCAGAGCTGCGGAAACGCTGCTGCTTGACGATATTAGCACCGGCGCGCAGAGCGACCTTATGCACGCGACCAACACCGCGCGCAGTATGGTAACCGAATACGGTATGAGCGACGCTATCGGCCCCGTGTATCTCTCAGGCGGGCAGGAAGTGTTCCTCGGCAAGAGTTTTGCGCATCAGCAGGATTTCTCTGACGATCTCGCCGCAAGGATCGATAAGGAGATCCACGATATTCTGACCGAGCAGGCAAAACGCGCGGAAACGATACTCGACCAAAACCGCGAGGCGATCGAGCGCATCGTAAACCTGCTTCTTGAAAAGGAACAAATCACGGGCGACGAGTTCGTTGCCGCGTTTGAAAACCGCGGATCGGGCGATACCGCCGCCGATGAGATCAAGGACGAACCCTTGATCGAAAAAATGCCCGATTACGAAGCATAACGCTTGCATCCAAGGCGGAGCAGATGGTATCTGCTCCGCTTTTTTGTCGGCAGACGGGTTTTGAAAATATTGACATACGCCGTAAAAAGCCTTATACTTCAACTTAAAGATACGGTTTAGGAGTTTATGTTATGATCCGAGAAAAAAGCTGCGGTGCGGTGGTCTATACCGAGATAGGCGGCGTGCGGAATTATTTGATAGTCCGTATGAAAAACGGGCATTACGGTATGCCGAAGGGGCACACCGAAGAAGGCGAGAGCGAAAAGCAGACCGCAGAAAGGGAGATATTCGAGGAAACCGGGCTGAAAGTCAGCGTTGACACGGGCTTTCGCAAGGGCGTTATGTACAAGCCCTACGAGGGCTGTTTGAAGGACGTCATCTTCTTCGTGGCGCACGCGGACAGCGTGGAGACCGTCGCGCAGGAGAGCGAGATACGCAGCATCCATTGGCGCGACTATGAAGGCGCGCTCGACATGCTCACCTACGAAAACGACAAGGACGTTCTGCACCACGCGCGTATGTATATCGACCGCACAGCGGCCAAAAGGCAGGCAAACAAATGAATGAAGGCAAGCGAGTACAACTGACGGATATGGCGTGTCCGAGCTGCGGGGCAAATCTCAAGTACGAGCCCGGCAGCACGCGTGCGCTGTGCGAGTATTGCGGCTCCTATATCCATATAGATACCTTTACTTCGCCCGAAAGCGAACTGATAAGCGCGGAGGAGGCGGGCTACCGCTTTGAACGCGGCCGCCAGCGCGCAAGGGACGAGGCAAGGCTCGACGATCATCTTCGCGCTATGGAAAATAGGGGCGATCAGCCGTATTATCAAGCCGGAAGCGCCTCCGCTCCAAAACTGTCCCGCGGCAAGATACTTCTTTACATCATCGGGTTTTTGTTATGTTTCCCCGTGCCCGTTACGATCCTCGCCTTGAAGTCCAAACGCCTCCCCGTCTGGGCAAAGATACTGATCGTTGTGGGAGCGTGGCTTACATTCTTCTTTATAATGCAAACCCCGACCACCCAAAGTTGAGTATTCCTCTTGCCGTTAAAGCCGAAACAACTATGCACAAAGCGCGGCGACCGCAGATCGGTCGCCGATTTTTTTGTATTTTGCGTCAAAATATGTTATAATCAAGTATTATACTGACAGGGAGGCGTTATGGATATCACATTCAAAACGGACGGGGCGCGCTTCAATCTGCGCGTTGCGGCTGTCATACTCGACGGCGGCAAGGTTTTGGCGATGACAGACGAACGCTCGCCCTATTTTTACCTGCCCGGCGGCAAGATCGCTTTGGGCGAAACAGCCGAAGAAGCCGCTCTGCGCGAACTGAAAGAGGAACTCGGAATAGAAGCAAAGGTCGTTCGCCCGCTCTATATCGCGCAAAGTTTCTTCACCGAGGAGGGCAGCGGAGAGAACTTCCACGAGATCTGCTTCTATCTGCTTATCGACTGCACGGATACCGACCTTGTTTCGCGCGGCGAAAGTTTTATCATAAAGGAGCGCCACCACACGCTTGAGTTCAAATGGCTCGATGTTGATTCGCTTGAGGATGCGTACTTCTACCCCGTATTTTTGAGAGATCGGCTGAAAAACCTGCCCGAAGGCGTCGAGGTCATCACGGAGCGGAGATGAACTGCCGACAAAAAACAATCCTATAGCGCAAGTTTTATTAGCGAATGATCCCACATTCAATAAGTCGCCTTTTGGGGTTTCGGAACGGTGTTAAAGCAACGCAGCCATTAGCTTTGTCCATTGGACGCATACCGAATTTCCCGCTTGCTTGTATCCCGCAATTCGAAAAACAATACTGTTGATCGCCATCGCCGCATAGCATTATTTCCCATATCACCTCGTATTAGAATATGCCGCGGTTATACTTGAACTGACCATATAGGATAATCACTAACCCGACAACAATTCCCGGTGCCACAACATAAGCCATTGCACTTTCGTTCCAAAGCGAAACAACGAATGACAAGATAAGAGCGATACCGATGATTAAAGTTCCGGCACCGATTGTTTTTCCGTACTTGGGTTTATCCTCTTCTTTAACTTTTCGTCGATTGTAGGAATGAACAGTGTTGATGTTGCCTTTGATATTCATAATGCCGATTGCTGAAATAGCAAGTCCCAATAGCAGTAATACAATGTTTTCCATATTTAACCTCCGATTTTTTAGAAATAGAATAATTCTTCAAACTTTTTATCCAATGCAATGCATAGGATCAATGCCAGTTTTGCAGTCGGATTGAATTGTCCGGTTTCAATAGAACTGATCGTGTTGCGAGATACGCCTACCAAATCCGCTAACTGTTGCTGCGAAAGACCAGCCTCGGTTCGGTATTCTTTCAATCTGTTTTTTAAGATGAGTCCGTTTTCCATCTTACATACCCGCTTTATACAAATAGATAGCATACACAAAAGCAACAGCGAATAGTATGGCGAACCCCGTGCATACTATTGCAGAAATCAATTTCTCTTGTCTCTTCAAATGCTTATACAGGACGATATTGCTTGCTCCTTGCATAGCCATATAAATCATCCAACTTGCCAAAGCGAGTTCCGGTCTATCTATTACCCATCTGCTAACGATAACAAGTATCATACAGATTACTGCGCCAACAAGCATTCCCATGCGTGAAGCTTTACCAAAAGCCATAACTTCAAACTCATCCGGTTTGCCTTTGTTCTCTTGCCTGCTTCTTTCTAAAATATCTTCTTTGTTCATACGTAAAGCCTCCTGAAGTGTTGCCAAGTTTTCTTAGCACAGCATCATTATAACCTCGCCAAGTTTTCTTGTCAAGAGGGCTTATAATATTTTTTTAGCCTTTTTGATTTCAATGCGAGAATCAATTCAAAACGTTAACAATACACATTAAGCACATAAACAAACAGTATCTCATCTTCCGGTTTATAAAAAAGCGTTCGCCGCTCTTTTCATCCCGCGCAAAATATGTTATAATAACGCTGATTTTTTATGGAGGATAAACCTATGCCAATTCTTACAAGACCCGAAAATATGGAGCGCATCACCAACCAGGCGCTTGCCGAAGCCTTCATTGCCGAGCAGATCGCGGATATTCGCGCACAGGTCGGTGATAAAAAGGTCCTTCTTGCCCTCTCCGGCGGCGTTGATTCGTCCGTCGTTGCGGCGCTTCTTATCAAGGCCATCGGCAAACAGCTCGTTTGCGTGCACGTAAACCACGGTCTTTTGCGCAAGGGCGAGCCCGAGCAGGTCATCCGCGTTTTTAAGGACGAAATGGATGCTAACCTCATCTATGTTGACGCGGTGGATCGCTTCCTCGACAAGCTCGCTGGCGTTGCCGATCCCGAGACCAAGCGCAAGATAATCGGCGGCGAATTCATCGAAGTTTTCGCCGAGGAAGCCCGTAAACTCGACGGCATCCATTTCCTTGCGCAGGGCACGATATGGCCAGATATCCTTGAGAGCGATCACGGCATCAAGGCGCACCACAACGCCGGCGGTCTGCCGGATGATCTCGATTTTGAACTGGTCGAGCCCGTTCGCATCCTCTTTAAGGACGAGGTGCGCGTGGTCGGCGAGGCTCTGGGACTTCCCCACGGTATGGTCTACCGCCAGCCCTTCCCGGGCCCCGGTCTCGGCGTGCGCTGCCTCGGCGCAATCACCCGCGACAGGCTCGAAGCCGTGCGCGAGAGCGACGCGATATTGCGTGAAGAGTTCGCAAATGCCGGTCTTGAGGGCAAAGTATGGCAGTATTTCACCGCCGTCCCCGATTTTAAGTCTGTCGGCATAAAGGACGGCAAGCGCTGCGACGAATGGCCCGTCATCCTGCGCGCCGTAAATACCCGCGACGCGATGACCGCCACCGTGGAAAACGTGCCCTTTGAACTGCTCTGCCGCATCACCGAGCGCATCACGAACGAAGTCAAAGGCGTCAATCGCGTCCTGTTCGACCTTACGCCCAAACCTACCGGAACGATAGAGTGGGAATGATCCACATTTTCAGCTTGAAATGTACTGAATTATCCTAAACAGCAGGCATTCTTCGGAGTGCCTGCTACTTCTTGTTATCAGCGTTGATAACAATTTGATAACAGTATAGTTAATTACGAGAGTTATCCAAAACCGCATCTGTAAACATTGACAACGCATCAATCAAATGATATAGTAATTATAATCGGCATTGTTAACATACTGCGTTTTATTGCTGTTTATATAAATTAGGAAACATTTGGAGGTTTATATGGCAAACAGAGGCTTTTCGGATTCTGTCAAGTTAAGTGCAATCACAGAAAACCTTAGGAATAACAATGGTGCAATACACTGTGCAATCTGTGGTGTGAAGCTTTCATCAATCAACGAGTGTCATTTTGATCATATTTTCCCATTTGCAAAAGGCGGAAAATCGACGGCAGACAACTGCCAAATACTCTGTATTAACTGCAATCTAAAAAAGAATGATAAAGAGTTGCAAGACTTTTTGTTGGAGGAGCAAGCAAAGCGATTCTTTGCAGGTATAACTGATATGATGCCCGGGCAGAAATTGAGTGGTGATTCTTTGTCGGAATGTGCCGAACAACCGCAAGACAGTATGTCAAAAGAGGCATTCGATAAGATCATTTTAGACTTTATTTGTAGAAAAGGAGATATTCACAAGGTCGATTTTGGTCGGGAGTATAATCATTTGCCTTCAATCCACTTTGTAAAAAAGTACTATGGAGATTTACGTACATTAAAAAATACATTTGGGGTTGAAGATTTATCAGCTAACTGGGATAGAGAGACAATTAAAACAACCTTGGAAACATATGTTGAAGAACACGGTGATATATTACAAAAAGATTTGACAAAGAAAAACAAGCTTCCTTCACTTCCGTGCATTTTAAGTTATTTTCCGGAGTATAAGAACTTTACAGATATTAAGAAAAAAATGCTTGGCTTGGCTGTTCGTCCAAATTGGGATTACCAGAGCGTGTTAAAGGCAGGAAAAGACTATGTAGCAATGCATGGAAAGATAACTGAAAGCAGTTTGCGAGCAGAGAACAATCTTCCCACATCGAAAATTGTTTATAATTTCTTTGGATCACTTGCCGCCTATCAGCAAGCGGTCGGGTCACAAATAACGCAAAAAAATGATTTCATATCAGAGACAGAAATTGAAAATGCTGTTAGTTTGTATTTCGGAGATAATGAGCGCGTAGTTGATTCAATGAAACAATTCTTTGAATCATTTCCTTATTCGCCGTCTACAATACATAAACGATTTGGCTCTTTTCCTGCTTTTTGCAATAAGTATAATATTACTGTAAAGCAAAGCAAAAAAGCAAAATATACAAAACAAGAAGTGGATGACGCAGTCGCAGAATGGATAAAGTCAGGAAAGGAAATACCAGCAGCAAAGGAATTGAGCAAACTGGGGCTACCATCGATGAGTGTTATCCTAAAATATTATGAAGACTGGAAGGAGCCATTTGCTCTCTATCGTAAGTTATATGATAAACTGAACAAGTAAAGTTACCGTGTATACCTATACAATTATCCCTGTTATCAACGCTGATAACAAATTGATAACATCGCGGCGGCAAGGTAGGATAGTACGGACAATATGAGTAGTCAAAGACACGCTGTGCAGCACGAAACACAATTCATAAACAAAAAGTGTTAAGTGCAGTAGAGTGGGAATAATCCCAAAGCGTTAAAAAGCCTTGTAAATAATAAAATGCAAGGAAAAGAATGAGGTGCATAGGATAAAAAAGGTTGCATTTATTCTAACATTGTTGCTGTTTATATTGACAGCACTTTATCCTGCAGGTGTTCTTATAACAGCCTGTTTTGGTTATAGTTTTAAATTGATCAGTATTTCCGCTTTCGCTGTTGCGCTTGCGGTATTGTCCGTATGTATCGTTGTCCTTGACCTCATTTATAAAAATACGCTTGAAAACAGATCGTTACGTATTTTGTTGGCTGTCATCTCGCTTTTCTCGCTAATTAACGCAGTTTTCTGTATTGTGGGGTATCCTGAAATCCCGGTGATAGCGGGTGTATCAATATCTGCGGGATGTTGTTTTTATTTGACGATCAAATATGTCAAGCCGCTTGTTCTTAGAAAAATTGCCTTAATACTGTATGCCATAATGGCATTACCTATTTGCTTTATAAGCTTTATATCTTTGGTTTTCGGCAATATCGGTCAAAATACGGTCGTCCAAACGATTGAATCCCCAAGCGGAAAGTATTATGCCCAAGTGATAGACAGCGACCAAGGTGCGCTCGGCGGAGATACGCATATTGATGTGTATGAAAAAAGCGGAATAAACGCCATTCTTTTCAAAATTGAAAAGAAGCCTCAAAGGGTTTATTATGGAGAGTGGGACGAATTTGACGATATTCAAATTTATTGGAAAGATGATGAATGTCTGATAATCAATTCGACCGAATACAAAATCAAATAGCAAACTAACAGGCGTCGCGGAAATGCGGCGTCTTTTAGTCGATACATAAAGTAGTAATAGCGACGTAAAATAGGTGTTGTATGCGTGTTAAACACAATACAGAAAACTGCGGACGTACCGCTCCAAGCAGATGCATGATTTTTTTATACACTAACTGCCATTCAACTAAACCAAAGAATATCAGCGGTCTTCGTTAAAAGTTATTTGGCTATTACAACGCAAGTACCGATCTGTGCAACGGTCATTTCTGCGGAAACACAAAGTTGATTTTAATTATATCAAATGTTATAATAACTTTGATACTCTACAAAAAACGGCAGCAAATGCCTTAATCGAGGCGATCCCGGCGATGATCGTGAGCCCCGCCCTGTCGTTTTGATCAAAGTTTCAAGGAACGAGTGGAGATAATATGCAATGGACTATGTTGATCGCGCCCGTTGTCGGCGGAGTGATCGGATATTTGACCAATTACATAGCGATAAAGATGCTGTTTCATCCGCACAAGGCCGTATACATCGGCAAATGGCGGGTGCCGCTTACGCCCGGCCTTATTCCCAAGGAGCAGGGCAATATCGCAAAGTCCATCGGCGGAGTCATAAGTTCCGATCTTTTGAACGAGGATACGCTCCGCCAAGTTTTGACGTCCGACGAAACAGTCGAAAAGATCCGCGGCGCTATGACGAGCCTTGTGGAAGCCAACCGCGATAACGGATCCACGCTGAAAGAGGTGCTGTCTTCCGCCGTATCCGCGGAGATCGCCGAGAGTTCGCTCATAAACGCACGCGAAAGGATCGCGGCCGTCATATGCGACCGTCTGTACGCGATAGATTTCGGCGAGGCTATCTCAAACGGCGTAAAGCAGAAGGTGATCGAAAGCGGCAAGACAAGCCGTTTTCGCATCGGCGTGATAGATACTTTTTACGGCAGTATCGGCGCTATGGTCAATAAGACCGTCGCAAAATATGCCGATTCCATTGTAAAAAATCTTGTGAACGAGGAAGCCGACAAGCTGATGGATATGCGCGTCGGCACGATCATCGCAAAAAACGAGGACAAGCTCCCGCGCTGGATCGACACGGGCGTTGAGCTCTACCTGTCCGCCGTCAAAAGCAACACGGGCCGCATTCTCAAAGGCGTCAATATCGAGAAGGTCGTTGAGGATAAGATAAACTCGCTTGAAGTCAAGGAACTGGAAAAACTGATCTTCGGTCTTATGCGCAAGGAACTCAACGCAATACTGTATCTTGGCGCGATCCTCGGCTTTTTGATGGGTTGGATACCCTCGCTGATTGGTATGTAAACGATTCTTGCGCCGGGTTTAGCGCGCAGATAACGAAAGGACGGACAAATGCCATGCCGTTTAATGAATTCATACGAAAGAAGAAGGGCGATCGACCCGTTTTGGCGATCTGCTACGATTTTGACAAAACGCTGACGCCGATAGATATGCAGGCGCAGGGTTATATTCAAAAGCTCGGTTTTGACGTGCCCGCGTTTTGGAAGGAGTCCAACGATGTGGCGGCGCGCAACGAGATGGATCAGAATATCGCCTATATGTATAAGATGCTGGACGAGTCCGCGGGCAAATTGCTGTTTACAAAGGACACGCTGGCGGAGTACGGCGCGAAGGTCGAGTTCTATCCCGGCGTTGAGTCCTGGTTTGAAAGGATCCGCCGCTTCGGAGAGGAGCATGGCGTTATCGTTGAACACTACGTTATATCGTCCGGTCTGAAAGAGATGATCGAGGGCACTTCCGTCGCCAAGAGCGGCGCGTTTGAAAAGATCTACGCAAGTTCGTTCTATTTTAACGACAAGGGCGTAGCCGTCTGGCCCGCGCAGGCCGTCAACTACACGAACAAAACGCAGTTCCTGTTCCGCATCAGCAAGGGCGTCCTCGATATCAACGATCAAGGCGTGAACGATTATTTTTCAAGCGAAGAACTGCGCGTACCGTTCCGTAATATGGTCTACATCGGGGACAGCGACACCGATATACCCTGTATGAAACTCGTGAACTCGTACGGTGGGTTCTCCATCGGTGTATTTGACGCGCACACGCAGGATAAAACCAAGGTCTACAGGATGATCCGCGACAACAGGATCAAATACTTTGCTCCGGCGGATTATACCGAAGACTCGAAGATGGACGAACTTATAAAGGCGATCATCATCCGCACCGCCGACAACGAGGCGCTTGAGGAATACTCCTACCGATGCAAAGCCGAGGCGATCGCAAACGCGAAGGAGATCGACGACGAAAAGCGCGCCAAACTCGAAAGCATCATCGACCTTGAAAACAGCCGCAGTTTTACCAACACCCATATGGTCATCAAGCGTATGCGGGCATATTCGGACTGGACGCGCGAGGAGATCGAGCAGATGCTCGGGATCGCTCTTGCCAATTCGCAGGTGCGCTTCATACTTGCGGACGCCGACGTCGCGGCGTTTTACAGAACGCTCCTTGAAAAAGCGAACGCTCAGATCCGCTTTGCGGACGAGGTCAAAGCCCTTATTGACGGAAACGGCTGATTTAGCAAACAAAAAACAGAACCGCGCCGCCGAAT
>JAFZJT010000280.1 GCA_017553815.1 Clostridia bacterium | reverse complement strand
ATTTCGGGCAATTTGATAACGAATCAACGGAAAAAACAATTTCAGGTAGATTCAAGACTACACAGGCTGATTAATCAGCGTTTCCCTATGTTTGACACCTGAACATAAAATTTAATCAAACGCCGCTGTCCGTATTGCCGTTTTAAATAGAAAGTGCTATAATCAAGCTTATGGCGCAAAATCGCGCCGATAAAACCAATGATAAAACAACTGTATCGGAGGCACAAAAATGTCAAAACTTTCAGTAACCGACGTTCCCGTAAAGGGCAAGCGCGTTCTCGTTCGCGTTGATTTCAACGTTCCCCTCAACGATAAGCTCGAAATAACCGACGAAAGCCGCATTACCGGCGCTCTTCCGACCGTTAAATATCTGATCGAAAACGGAGCGAAGACCATCCTTTGCTCCCACCTCGGCCGTCCCAAGGGCGCATTCGTGCCCGATATGAGCCTTGCGCCCGTCGCAAAGCGCCTTGCGGAGCTTCTTGACGGCGTTAAGGTCTCCTTCGCTTCCGATATCATCGGCGATGACGCAAAGAAGAAGGTCGCCGAGCTCAAGGAAGGCGAGGTCCTGCTTCTTGAAAACCTCCGTTTCCACAAGGAGGAGGAGAAGAACGACCCCGAATTCGCAAAGATGCTCGCTTCATACGCGGAGCTCTACGTTTCCGACGCGTTCGGCACCGTTCACAGGGCGCATGCCTCCACCGAGGGTGTTGCGCACTACCTCCCCGCCGTTTCGGGCTTCCTTATCGATAAGGAGCTCAGCTTCATGGGCGGCGCGCTTTCAGATCCCGAGCGTCCCTTCGTTGCCATCCTCGGCGGCAAGAAGGTCGGCGACAAGATCGGCGTTATCAAAAACCTTCTCAACAAGTGCGACACCCTGCTCATCGGCGGCGCAATGAGCTACACCTTCTTCAAGGCGATGGGCCTTGAGATAGGCGACTCCCTGCTTGATGAAGAGAATATCGAGCTTGCAAAGCAGCTCATGAACGAGGCGAAGGCGAAGGGCGTTAAGCTCCTTCTGCCCGTTGACTGCGTTGTTGGCAAGGAATTTGCCGCGGATACCGAGCATAAGACCGTTCCGTTCGACGCCATCCCCGAGGGTTTCCAGGGCCTTGATATCGGCGAAAAGACCGCGAAGCTCTACGGCGACGCCATCCGCGAGGCCAAGACCGTGGTCTGGAACGGTCCGATGGGCGTTTTCGAGATGCCCGCCTTCTCCAAGGGCACCGAAGCCGTGGCGCGCGCCTGCGCCGACTGCGAGGGCGTTACCATCATCGGCGGCGGCGATTCCGCATCCGCCATCAATAAATTCGGCCTCGGCGATAAAATGAGCCATATCTCCACCGGCGGCGGCGCGAGCCTTGAGTTCCTCGAGGGCAAGACCCTTCCCGGCGTTGCGGCGCTTATGGACCGTCCCGAGCGCAGGCTCATGATAGCGGGCAACTGGAAGATGAACAAGAACAGGGACGAGGCGAAGGCGCTTATCGACGCGCTCAAGCCCCTTGTTGCCGACGCAAAATGCGACGTGGTCGTCTGCCCGCCTTTTGTAGACCTCTGCTGCGCGGCAAAGCATCTTGAGGGCAGCAATATCGGCCTCGGCTCCCAGAATATCCACTGGGCTACAAAGGGCGCATTCACCGGCGAGATCAGCGCGGATATGCTCAAGAATATCGGCGTGCAGTACGCGATAATCGGCCACAGCGAGCGCAGGCAGTACTTCGGCGAGACCGATGAGACCGTGAACATGCGCACCAAGACCGCGCTTGAAAACGGCATCCTGCCCATCGTTTGCGTTGGCGAAACGCTCGAACAGCGCGAAGCGGGCATCACCGACGCCTTCCTTGCCACCCAGGTCAAGGCGCTGTACGAGGGCATCGAGGCCGCGGAGGCCGCGAAGATCGTCGTTGCCTACGAGCCCATCTGGGCCATCGGCACGGGCAAGACCGCGACCAACGAGGAAGCGAACCGCACCATCGGCGCTATCCGCAAGGTCATCGCGGAGCTGTATGGCATCGAGTTCGCGCAGAATACGCGCATCCTCTACGGCGGAAGCATGAACGCCAAGAACGCCGCGGGTCTCAAGGCGATGCCCGAGATAGACGGCGGCCTTATCGGCGGCGCGAGCCTCGTTGCCGAGGATTTTGCACAGGTCGTGCTCTCCTAACGGCTTAGCTTCAGCAAATCACCGTCGGCTTCGGCAGGACCTGTACGGCTGTCGAAGCCGATATTAAAATGTATCGTTAATAAAGGAAAAGCATTTTGAAAAACAGAAAAAAACTTACCGCGCTCATCATCCTCGACGGCTTCGGCTTCACCGAGGAGGAAAACGGCAACGCCATTCGCATACAGGGCATCAAGAATATCCGCGCGCTCAAGAAAAGGTATCCGCATACGCTCATCGGCGCGTCGGGGCTGAACGTTGGCCTTCCCGACGGGCAGATGGGCAATTCCGAGGTCGGACACACCAATATCGGCGCGGGCCGCGTCGTGTATCAGGACCTGACGAAGATAACGCTTGCGGCGCAGGACGGGAGCCTTGGGGAGAACCCCGCCATAGTCGGCGCTATCGAGAACTGCAAGGCGCACGATTCCGCGCTCCACCTTTGGGGCTTGCTCTCCGACGGCGGCGTACACAGCCATATCGAGCATCTTTTCGCGCTCATCGATATCGCAAAGAACGCGGGGCTCACGAAGGTTTTCGTGCATTGCTTCACCGACGGCCGCGACGTGGCCGTGGACAGCGGAGCGGGCTTTGTTCGCGAGCTTGAGGAAAGGATGAAAGCGGCGGATTGCGGTAAAATCGCGACCGTTATGGGGCGCTACTACGCGATGGACCGCAACGAAAATTACGAGCGCACCGAGATGGCGTACAACGCGATAGTTTTCGGCGAGGGCTTGAAATTCGAAAGCGCGGAAGCGGCGGTGCTCGATTCGTATGCGCGTGAGGTCACGGATGAATTCATCCTGCCGAGCGTTATCACCGAAAACGGCGAGCCCGTTGCCACGGTCAAGCCTAACGACAGCATAATTTTCTTCAACTTCCGCCCCGACCGCGCGCGCCAGCTTACAAGGGCGTTCATCGACCGCGAATTCCACGGCTTTGAGCGCAGGAACGGCTACTTCCCCGTGCATTACGTTTGCATGAGCCAGTATTCGGCGGATTTTGCGGACAGGGTCAGCATCGCGTTTCCACCGT
>JAFZJT010000279.1 GCA_017553815.1 Clostridia bacterium | reverse complement strand
CTCGTCACCGATTTCGGCAAGCTCATGGATCCCACAGCGGACAAGCTTTTGAGCATCGCCGCAATGATAATGCTCTGCCGCTTCCCCGTTATGAGCATCGGCAATTTCTTCATGCCGATATTCACTATAATCGTGATCACACGCGAGATCTTCGTAAGCGGCATCCGCCAGCTCGCGGGCTCAAAGGGCATAGTTATCGCCGCAAAGCCCATCGGCAAGGCGAAAACGACCCTGCAGTTCGCCGCGCTTCTATGCGTCATGCTGCTCGGACAGGTCTTCCGCGCCATCAACCTCCCCATCGACTTTATAGCGATCCTTGCCGCCGTGCTGCTGACCGTATGGTCGGGCATAGACTACACGCTCGGCGCAAGGGAGCTTTTTAAGGACAGATAAAAATCAAGCTCTGGCGCCTTCGCTACGCCCGAACGGAAAGGACAATTATGGGAAACGATCGTTTTAACGACACGGCGCTTTCGGCGGAGCTCGAAAGCCTGATCCACGCGGAGCTTCTGCCCATCGCAAAGGAGCTCACGGCGCGCGGAGAGACCTTTTCAGCCGCCGAGAGCCTTACGGGCGGCCTTATGAGCGCATACTGCGTGGATATCCCCGGCAGCTCCGAATGGTTCCTTGAGGGCTTCGTAACCTATTCGCCCAAGGCCAAGATAGATCACCTCGGCGTTCCCGCGGAACTGATCGAGAAAAACACGATGGTTGACGCGGAGGTCACGCTTGAGATGGCGCGCGGCGCACGCAGGGAGAGCGGCTCGGACTACTCCGTTGCAATGAGCGGACTCTCGGGACCCTTCTTCCATTCGGACGGAACGCCGTACCCGATGGATCCACGCCATGTTCCGGGTCTTGTATTCGTGGCCTGCTCAAGCGAAAAGGGCGAGGCGGTGCATCGCTATGTGCTGACGGGCACCCGCGCCGAGATCCGCCGCATGACTGTACTAAAAGCTGTACAGATGCTCGCAAATATGCTGCAAATCGGCGAAGGATATGCTATAATCGGTCTATAGACCCTTCATAAAGGAGAAAAACAAACAATGTCCAAGGAAAAGGCACTGGAAGTTGCGCTTGCGCAAATCGAGAAGCAATACGGCAAAGGCGCCATCATGCTGATGGGCGACGCCGCATCGAAAATAAAGGTTGACGTGATCTCCACCGGCTGCATCGAGCTCGACGCGGCGCTCGGCGTTGGCGGCGTTCCGCGCGGCAGGATAATCGAGATCTACGGCCCCGAGGCGTCGGGTAAAACCACACTCGCGCTGCATATCGTTTCCGAAGCGCAGAAGCTCGGCGGTATGTGCATTTTCATCGATGCGGAGCACGCGCTCGACCCCGTGTACGCGAAGAATCTCGGCATCGATCTCGACAACCTCTATATCTCCCAGCCCGACAGCGGCGAGCAGGCGCTCGATATCGCCGATTCGCTGACGAGGAGCGGCGCTGTGGATGTTATCGTTATCGACTCGGTGGCGGCGCTCGTTCCCAAGAGCGAGCTTGAGGGCGATATGGGCGATTCGCATGTCGGCCTTCAGGCGCGCCTTATGAGTCAGGCGCTAAGGAAGCTTGCGGGCGTTATCGGCAAGAGCAACACCTGCGTTATCTTCATCAACCAGCTCCGCGAAAAGGTGGGCGTTATGTTCGGCAATCCCGAAACCACCACGGGCGGCAAGGCGCTCAAGTACTTCGCGAGCGTTCGACTCGACGTCCGCAGGATCGACACGCTTAAGCAGGGCAACGCCGCCGTCGGCAGCCGCACCCGCGTCAAGGTCGTTAAAAACAAGGTCGCGCCCCCGTTCCGCCAGGCGGAGTTCGACATCATCTACGGCGAGGGCGTTTCCCGCGAGGGCTCCGCTCTCGACATGGGCGTTGAACACAAGATCGTCCAGAAGACCGGCGCATGGTTCAGCTACGGCGACTACCGCCTCGGTCAGGGTCGCGAGAACGCGCGCCAGTTCCTTAAGGATAATCCCGAGCTTTGCGACGAGATACTCATAAAGCTCCGCGCGATCATCGCCGCAAATGCGGACGCCGCGCCCCTTGCGGTCAGCGATGACGGCGAGTATCCCGAAGAATAAGCGATAAAGCAGATAAGGCTTCCCCGCTTGGAGAAGCCTTTTTCTGTACCTATCTAAACTTGCCGAAGGCAAATTTAACTCGGCGAAGCCGAATTCATCTATGCGTAGCATAATTTAGCTCGCCGTTAGGCGAATTTAGCCGCTCGCGGCAAGCGGCTTGCAGGATAGCGGAGCAAGCCGAAGCATTTTTCGCAGGATGCCCTTCGCAGGAGTAAAATCGAAAAAAGCCCGCTTGCCTGCAGGCTTTTAAAGCTATGGTTTATTATGCTTATTTGGAATCGAAAATAAAACTATCTTGCGGAACATGATAGCAATCATAGTCAGCTTTACAACTATCAACAGCTCGATTCCAAAGCGTCACAGGCATTGGCCCATTCAAAATATAGAAACCGCAGGGATCCGTGGCAAATAAATAATAACGATCGTCGTACAGATACGCCTGCCCTGAATAACCGTCGAAGTCGACCTCTACAGGAGCACCGAGTTTATTAACGTCATTTATACAAGACGTTAAGATTACTCCTAAGCTCAAATCCTCTTTATACATCGCGGGCTTAATGTATTTTTTCATTTTTAAAACTCCTTTTTAACCGTTTAGTGAGTTCTTGGAGCCAAGCTCCGCATTTACCGAATTACTCAGTTGGGTTGATTATATCACCATCTAATTCTATTGTCAACACCAAATCGGTATCGTTAAAAATATATTTTTTATGTTTCTCCGCAGGGCGGCTGCCCTGCGGAGTTCTTACT
>JAFZJT010000278.1 GCA_017553815.1 Clostridia bacterium | reverse complement strand
GCCCGTGTCCAGATCCAAAAGCTTCATTTCGGGCGTGAGATGCTTCTTGATTACGGCAAGAAAATCCCAAGGCAAGTCCTCTTCCTCATCGTATCTGCCGTGGATATGGGAAAAATCCCAGCCGTGGATATGCGCTGTTTCCTCTTCCTTTTTCCAAAGTTCTCTAAGCTGTTCCTTGTTCAATTTTTTCTCCTTTTCAAATAATCCCGGCTCACTCTTTGGCAAGCCGGGATAATCATTCATTTTCAGCCCATGATATCCTTATTCACGGTTTCCATGATCTTTGCATTGAGCGCGTCCGCCTTTTCGATAAGGCGCTTGCCTTCCTCGCTGAAATGCGCGGCTTTGGCTTCGTCCTTAACGCCGCCGAGGTTGATAAGCACGTTCAGCCATGCGCCATGCGCGCAGGTGTGAAGGTTCATACTGCCAACGCCGAGGTCGCTCGCGCAGTTGGTGTTGTAATGCCCGATGATGGACTCCGCATGTTCGAGCGCTTCGACCGCGAGGCGCAGTGTCTCAAACGGCACTTCGGTCGCAACGAGGGTCGCATCCGCGATAGCCTTGCGGCGGGCTGCCTTCTCCTCATCGGTCTCCTTGGGCATCTTGAACGCCGCGGCAACGAGGTTGTAGGCATCGGTATCCTTATCCACCTGTGCGGTGAGCGCGGAATAGATGGGCATACAGCCGTCGATCGCCTTCTGCGCGATCTCGTGATGCTCGGCAAAGCGAGCCTTGCTTACGGTCTGCCCGCCGACCATCGCCACAAGACCCGCGCCCTGTGCGCCGCAGAGAGCCGCCGCGCTTCCGCCGCCGGGGGCGGGTGCATCGGATGCGAGAATATCGAGATAGCCTGTTACCTGCATATCTATGAGTTTCATACTGTTTTTCCTTTCTTGATAACGGTTTTTACCTGATTGGAGCCCATGCGGTAGAAGAGCATGGGAAGCTCGGTCGTGTTCCAAATAACCATGTCGCCCTGCTTGCCGACCTCCACTGAGCCTACCCTCTCGCCCATGCCGATGGCGCAGGCGGCGTTCAGCGTGACGGCGGTCAGTATCTCCTCCGGATAGAGCCTGTATTTAAGGTAGCCGAGGTTCATGGAGAGCTGAAGGTTTAGGGACGGACAGGAGCCCGGATTGAAGTCTGTGGCGATAGCCACGGGAACGCCCGCAGTTATCATATCCCTTGCGCGCGCAAAGGGCTTGCCGAGGTAGAGGGAGGTCTGCGGCAGAAGGCAGGCGACGGTCTTCGACTTCGCCATAGCTTCTATGCCGCTGTCCCGCGTGGCGATAAGATGCTCCGCCGAAACTGCGCCGATCTCGCCCGCAAGCTCGCTTCCACCGAGGGGATCGATCTCGTCCGCATGAATTTTACTCGGAAGGCCGAGCTTCTGCGCCGCAAGAAGTATCTTCTTCGATTGCTCCACGTTGAAAACGGAGCTTTCGGTGAACACATCGCAGAAATCCGCGAGCTTTTCTTCGGCCACGATGGGCAGCACCTCCTCGATAAGGTAGTCGATATACCCATCCGCATCGCCCTTGAACTCGTCTGGTATCGCGTGCGCGCCGAGGAAGGTGGAAACCACGTCCTGCTCGGCTTCCTCATTCAAGCGCCTGATGACGCGAAGCTGTTTCAGCTCGGTATCCTTATCGAGGCCGTAGCCTGATTTTACTTCAACGGTCGTAACGCCGAAGGCGAGCTCCTCTTTAAGAAAGCCCATCGAGCGCTCGAAGAGCTCGGTTTCGCTTGCTTTTCTGGTGTTCACAAGCGTGTTGAGGATGCCGCCTCCCGCGTTCAGAATGTCGAGATACGAAGCGCCCGCTATCTTGAGCGGCACTTCATGCGCGCGCCAGCCGCCGAAAACGAGATGAGTATGCGCGTCCACAAGGCCGGGGGTAACGAGCGCGCCCTCCGCATCCATGACCTCGCAGGAATCCGCATTTTCGGGCAGTTCGCCGTTTTCATGGATCGAAACGATATTGCCGCGATCGTCAACGAGCACGGCGGCGTTTCTGTATTCCTTTATCCTGCCCTGCTCGGCGCCGCAGCGGGCGGTATTCCCCTGCGGCGTGGCAAGCAGACCGATATTTTTAATAAGAAGCATACTTTTTATTAGAGTTTATTAGAGCAGATAGTTCTCGATGACCTGCTTGTCCGCATCGAAATCGACTATCTGGAGGTAGTACTCCGCGGAGTCGATAAGCGCGCGCATCGGGGTGAGGCCGATTATCTCGGTGCCCACGACGTGCACGCCCCAGCGCTTGGCTTCGGCCTTGGTGACCTCCACAACGCGGTAGAGCGGGGTGCGGGTATAGTCCGTCATATTGATGGAGACCTGCGCATAACGCTTTGCGGGCTTGCCGTCGGTCGCTTCGGTCTCGATGAGGAAGCCGTTGGACTTAACGCAGTCGAAGCCGCCGTTCCTTCTGCGAATTATCTTCGCGATGGCCTTGGCGATCTCAACGTCGTCGGTGGAGAGGTTGATATTGAATGCAACTAGGGGCATGCGGCAGCCGACCGCGGTCACGCCTGCGGTGGGGTGGATCGCCGCTCCGCCGAAATCAGGAGTCCACATGGGATCCTTGACCTTCTCGGCCATGCCCTCGAATTGACCCTTCCTTATATCGGCAAGGTTCACGCGATGGGGCGCGGAAGCGGAGTCCTCATAGAGGAAGATGGGGATGCCCGCCTCGTTATACAGGCGTTCGCCGAGCTGTTTGGAATACTCAACGGTCTCCTCCTTGGTGCAATCCTTGAGCGGGATAAGGGGGCAAACGTCGATAGCGCCCATGCGGGGGTGCTCGCCCTGATGGTGGTTGAGGTCTATGAGCTCAACCGCCTTCTTTGCAAGCGCGGTGGCGGCGTTCATAACGCCCTCGGGGCTGCCCATGAAGGTGATGACGCTCCTGTTGTGGCTCGCGTCGGAGGAATAGTCGAGAAGAGTAACGCCGGCGGTCTTGCGGATCTCGTCCACACACGCTTCAACGACTTCAAGGTTTCTGCCCTCGCTGATATTGGGTACGCATTCAATGATCTTTGCCATTTTACTTTTTCATCCTTTCAGATACTGTTTTTGAAATAAGTTTGTCATCCGCAAAATACGGAATGGTTATATGCGCCTTTCCGGCCCATTTTTCATTGTACTTGATGCTGGTTTCAACTGAATGCTCGTTCCGCGCCCAGTTGCGCCTTGCAACGCCGCCCATAACGTCCCACATCATCGCCGATCTTATGATCTCGTCGATGCGCTCGCTGCCGTCGAGCACGAGGCCGAAGCCGCCGTTGATGGACTTGCCGATGCCCACGCCGCCGCCATTATGCAGCGCGCAGAGGCTCATACCCCTTGCGGCGTTTCCTGCGAAGCACTGGGTAGCCATATCCGCCATAACGTTCGAGCCGTCCTTGATGTTCGCTGTCTCGCGGAACGGGGAGTCCGTACCGCTGACGTCGTGATGATCTCGCCCGATCATAACGGGGCCGATCTCGCCGTTACGAACCATTTCATTGAACTTGAGCGCGATGCGCGTTCTGCCCTCGGCATCCTGATAGAGTATGCGCGCTTGAGTGCCGACAACGAGCTTATTCGCCTTCGCATCGCGGATCCAGATATAGTTGTCGCGATCCTGCGAGCAGCGACTCGGATCGATGCAGCTCATAGCCGCGGCATCGGTTTTGTCGAGGTCGTCCGGCTTGCCGGAGAGACAAACCCAGCGGAACGGACCGTAGCCGTAGTCAAACAGCACGGGGCCCATGATATCCTCAACATAGCTCGGGAAGATGAAGCCGTCCTTCTCGTCCACGCCATTTTTGGAAATTTCCTTAACGCCGCTGTCGTAGACCGCCTTCATGAAGGAGTTGCCGTAGTCGAAGAAATAGGGTCCCTTCTTGGTCAGCGCAACTATCGCATCGAAGTGGCGGCGGAGGGAAGCATTTACCCTGCGCTCGAACTCGTCGCGGTCATCGTGGAGCATCTTGGTGCGCTCCTCGAAGGTCAGGCCGACCGGGCAGTAGCCGCCGTTATAGACGTTGTGGCAGCTCGTTTGATCGGAAAGCAGGTCGATGTGGATATCATTCTTCACCGCGTACTCGAGCAGATCGACGATGTTGCCGTGGTAGGCGATGGAAACAGAGGTTTTTTCCGCAACGTGCTTCTTTACCGCAGCGAAAATTTCATCAAGGTTATCGGAAACGGTGTCCACCCAGCCCTGATCGTGGCGGGTCTTGATCCTGGAAAGATCGACCTCGGCAAAAATGCCGACCGCGTTTGCGATATTCGCCGCCTTGGGCTGCGCGCCGCTCATGCCGCCGAGACCAGAGGAAACGAAGATTCTTCCCGCGAGGTCGCCGTCCTCGGGAACGCCGAGCTCCTGACGGCCCGCGCCGAGGATGGTGTTGAAAGTGCCGTGCACAATGCCCTGAGGGCCGATGTACATCCAGCCGCCTGCGGTCATCTGACCGTAGTTTGCAACGCCGAGCTCCTCCGCGATCTCCCAATCCTTGAGATTATCGAACATACCGACCATCAAGGCATTGGTGATGATAACGCGGGGCGCCTTGGGGTTGCTCGGGAAAAGGCCGAGGGGGTGCCCCGATTCGACCACAAGGGTTTGATCCTCGGTCAGCTCCTCAAGATACTTCTTGATAAGCCTGTACTGAAGCCAGTTTTGGCAGGGCTGACCGGTTTCGCCGTAGGTAACGAGCTCGTAGGGGTAGAGCGCGATCTCGAAATCGAGATTGTTGTCTATCATGACCTGAAACGCCTTGCCCTCGATGCACTTGCCCTTGTACTCATCTATAGGCTTGCCGTAGATGCGGCCTTCGGGGCGATAGCGGTAGGCATAGATTCGTCCGCGGGTGACGAGCTCATCCATGAACTCGGGTGCAAGGGTTTCATGCAGCTCCTCGGGAACGTACCTGAGCGCGTTACGAAGCGCCAGCTCCGCCTGAGCCTTGGTAAGGCGGAAGCCGCGATCCGGCGCACGGCGGTACTTGTCGTCCATCTTCGGATACTCGGGCAGAACCGCATCGAGCTTGATGGTCATCGCTCCCGCAACCGTAGTGTTGTTCATATTTCTTCCTCCATGATTATTTAGGGGTTTTTATTGATTTTATTTGTTTTTTACAGCATAAACGGGCTTATCGGCGGCTGCCCCAAAGCCCGAATATTTCTTATTTCAGCGCGCCCGTCACGCTCTCGGCACACTCGATAAGCTCGCCCGATTTGACCATCGCATCGAACTTTTCCATCTGCTCATACATCACGATATCGTCGCGCACGGGCTCAACGCTTTCGCGGATATGCGCATACACCTTCGCCATAGCGGGCGAAACTTTATCCTCTCCGCGCAGGTAAACGCCCTGGCTTGCGGCAAAGAGCTCGATGCCCAAAACCTTCTGCGCGTTGTCGAGAATCATCCTCGCCTTCCTTGCGGCGATGGTGCCCATGGAAACGTGATCCTCCTGGTTCGCGGAGGACGGTATGGAGTCCACGCTCGCGGGATGCGCCCAGACCTTATTCTCCGAAACCATACTTGCGGCGGAATACTGGGTGATCATAAAGCCCGAATTGAGTCCGCCGTGCTCGCTCAAAAATGCGGGCAGGCCGAAGCTCAGCGCGGGGTTCACGAGGCGCTCGATGCGCCTTTCGGAAACGTTCGCAAGCTCGGCGAGCGCGATTCCGAGGAAGTCGAACGCAAGCGCCATCGGCTGACCGTGGAAATTGCCGCCCGATATCGCTTCGTCATCGTCGGGGAAAATTATCGGATTGTCCGTAACTGCGTTTATCTCGCGGGAAACGGCATTGTAGACGTATTCGATCGCGTCGCGGCTTGCGCCGTGGATCTGCGGAGTGCAGCGGAGCGCGTAAGCGTCCTGAACCTTGCCCTCGATCTTATCGGCGGTCAGCTTGCTGCCGTCGAGGAGCCTGAGAAGGTTCTCGGCGCACTCCATCTGACCATTATGCCCGCGCACCTCATGTACCTTGTGGTCGTACGCCTTCTTGATGCCGAGCATGGCTTCCGCGCTCATCGCGCAGGCGATATCGGCGGTTTTGACGAGCTTCATCGCGTCGTACACAGCGAGGCAGCCGACGGCGGTCATTATCTGTGTGCCGTTTATAAGCGCAAGGCCCTCCTTCGCGGCGAGCTCGACGGTGGGGATGCCGGCCCTCTTCATGGCCTCGGCGCCGCTCATGACCTCGCCCTTGTACTCGGCCCTGCCCTCGCCTATCATAACGAGCACGATATGCGAAAGGGGCGCAAGGTCTCCGCTTGCGCCGAGAGAGCCCTTTTCTGGCACGATCGGATGAACGCCCGCGTTGAGCATCGCAAGCAGCGTTTCGATGGTCGAAAGACGGATGCCGGAATTGCCCCTGCAAAGCGCGTTGCACCTAAGCAGCATCGCGGCGCGCACGGTCTCGGTGGGAAGGGGATTTCCCATTCCGCAGGAATGGGAAATTATGAGGTTGCGCTGAAGCTGCGCGGTTTCCTCAAGGGGGATATAGGTATCCGAAAACTTGCCGAAGCCCGTGGTCAATCCATAGACCACCGCGTGCTCATCGAGCTTTTTTTCAACGTAGGCGCGCGCCTTGTTTATTGCTTTTTTCGCTTCTTCGGAAATTTGAACTTTCTCGCCGTTGCGGGCGACGGATGCGACCTCGCAAACTGTCAGAGTCATTCCGTTTATGGTGATCATATGCGTTTTTCTCCTTGCTTGATTCATGCGGACATAATGCCGCAGTATTGCATAATAATTATATGCTTTTTCGCGGGGATAGTCAAGGTTTGCAAATAATTATATGAACTTCCTGCCGCATGGGCGCTTTGCTGTTGATTTTTTTCTCTCGGCGTGATAAACTGTATGGGAAATCGCGATTGATGGAGGAGGATAGGATGGATCGCACAAACTATGAACTTAAGAATAAGGGGCTTCATTTGGTGAAGGCAGACAAAGAGAACTTCTGGCCGCTGATAGACCTTAGAGTTGCAAAAGACCAGGAGGGCTTCGTAGCCTCGAACGCAATCAGCTTGGCGCAGGCCTATGATACCCTGGCTGACAGTAAATTTGTACAGGCCTTTGGCATCTGGGATGGTGCAACTCCCGTAGGTTTCGCCATGATCGGTCACAATTCCGAAGAGTACGAAGAAATGGCTGACGTCTATAGACATAGCTACTGTCTGTGGCGATTCATGATCGATCAGCGATATCAAAAGCGCGGCTATGGCAGGGATGCTCTTAAGCTCCTGTTGGACTATATTCGCAGTTTTCCTGATGGCGAGGAAGAGCTTTGGAGCACTTCTTGGGAACCTGAAAATGAGGTTGCTGCAAAGCTGTATCACGATTTTGGCTTTATAGAAAACGGCGAGAAGGACGGAGACGAGAT
>JAFZJT010000027.1 GCA_017553815.1 Clostridia bacterium | reverse complement strand
TCACGAGAGGTCGAAGGGTCCGTCACCGTATCGAATATGCGGACGTCCTTGAGGTTCAAGGTCTCCTCGATTATCTTGTAAGCGTTTATACGGTCAGTACCGTAAGGAATCGAAGCAGCCGCATTGGAGTAATCCGCGTTCTTATCGGTCAGATGCCATTCCGCAGTAACGGGCGAATACTGAACCTGTATCCTGCGCCTTGCCCAATATGATGGAGTGAGGAGCTCATGCACAAAGCTCTGAACAACATCAACCGGCAGCCATGTTGCGCCAAGGCGGACGTCGATATCCGTTGCCGTAAGCTCGGGCGGCTGCACCTTTTCAAGCGCGGCTATATGCATCGCGATGCGGTCAAGCTCGCCGCTTTCAGTTTCATTACCGTTCGTTGAGAGGATATCGTAAAGGTCCCTCGCCTTTTTGAGCTTCTCACGGACGTTGCCGGATAGAAACTCATCCGCGGGGACGAGCGGATAACGGTTCCGCATATACGGTTCGGAAGCAATATCGCTCGGTTTGAATTGAGAGAGGTCGCGGAATACGATGCCCGACAGCTCTCCTTCGAGCTTTTCCTCGGTCATGCCGGTGAGCTCCGCCATATACGGCAGATCAACCTTCGCCTTTTCGTTAAGGGAAACGGCAAGCGCTTCAACTGCTCCGTCAACATGGGTTATTTCATGCCGCTGGCGTATGGTGCGCTTGTTGAAAATATCGGCTTTTCGAAGCAGCTCACCCTCTTCGCCCAATACCTCGAGCGAGGATAACAGGCTGTACGAGGAGTCTCCGGCAAAGGCATTCCTGTTCGCGCGGGACGAGAGCAGTCCGTATTTCTCGGTGAAGCTGTCATACAGGGCATTGAGACGTTTTTGCTCGTCCTGCACGACTTCGTCCGAATAACCTTCAAGCTGATACTGGATGACCTTTCGGACGGAATCCCTCAGCTCGATCATTCCCCGTATGCGGCTCAAAGCCGTCTGGGGAACGTCCACCTTCCGCATTACGGAATCCTCGCGGAAATACACGTCGCCTTCGAAGAGGGTGAAGCTGTAATTCCGAACGGAAGGATCGGCGGGGATGGTCTCGATATCGTCCTCTTCGGGGTCCAACTCTTCGTCCGCTATGGCAATGTCCGTATGGATATTCGCAAGCGCGTCACGGAGCTGATCCGCAAGCGCTTCTCCCTCTATGGGAGCCACGGTAACTTCCTGCCTTCCGTACTGTGTGGAATCGGTGGTAAGAGTACCGAGTATCATCTGCGGGTTGTCGATGAAGTATTGGTTTATCGTGTACCCTTCATCTGTTTTCCCGAGATGCACCCATTCGGGCTCGATGTCCATGGGACGGTCTCGCTTTTGAAGGAATAGGATATCGGCGACGACAGATGTTCCGGCGTTCTTCTGGAAGGCGTCGTTAGGGAGCCTGATAGCACCAACAAGCTCGGCGCGCTTGGCTATGTACCGCCTTGCGGAGGAGTTTTGTTTATCGAGCGTTCCCGATGAAGTCACGACTGCGACTATGCCTCCCGGCCTTACCTTGTCCAGCGATTTGGCAATGAAATAGTCATGAATGAGCATATGCTCCTTGTCGTATTTCTTGTCGGTAACGGAGTAATCACCGAAGGGCACGTTGCCTATGACAACATCGAAGAAGCTGTCGGGAAGGTTCGTTTCCTCAAAACCCTGAATGGCAATGTTCGCGGTCTGATACAGCTGGCGCGCTATCCGTCCCGTTACAGGATCGAGTTCAACGCCGTAGAGCTTGCTTTGGCGCATCTCGTCCGGCAGCATCCCGAAGAAGTTGCCTATACCGCAGGCAGGCTCCAACACGTTGCCCGTCTTGAAGCCGAAGCTTGCAAGCGCGGAGTAGATGGCGCTTATCACCGTTGGGCTCGTGTAATGCGCGTTAAGTGTCGAAGACCTTGCCGCCGCGTATTCCTCGGGAGTGAGCAGACCGCGGAGCTCTTCGTATTCCGACTTCCACTGCTCATTGTTTTCATCGAAGGCAGCGGATAGAGCGCCCCAGCCAACGTATTTCGACAGTACCGTCTGCTCATCCGGCGTAGCAAGTCGGTTTTCGGCTTCGAGCTGTTTGAGCAAGCGGATAGCGTCGGTATTCATTCTGAACTTGGCTTTCGGACCGCCGTAGCCCAATTCCATATCCGTGATACGGAAATCGTGCTTCTCTCCTGCGGGGGAGGGCGATATCGGCATATCCTCGGGCTTGGTCTTTTCCCACGCGGGAGTGAGATCTGTTTCCTTTTCTTCCAGCCAGCCCTCGACGGTTTCGAGTTTCTCGACACGGATTATCGGGAAGCCGTTCTCGTGAGCGAAGGTGATATCCCGCATGGAAACGTCGCGGGATATTGAACCTATGCTTTCGATAACATAGTTCCTGCCGTCGTGCTCGATGGTATCGCCAATATGTACGGTATCGGAGAGCTGCTTTTCTTCAACAACGGTTCCTTCCGGCACAGGCTGTTCTTCGTCGGGTTTTCCGTCGTCGATCAGCCCGTCGTTGAGCGGGTTTTCACGAAGCTTAGCGTCAAACTCCGCCCGCGGCAGCTCTTCCGAGATCAGCGGACAGCGGGGATTATAGAGCAGGACGGTGTTATCATCGAAAGAGGAAATACTGTATTCCTGCGAGCCGATGTAAACGGTTGCCCCAAGCGTCAGCTTATACTTCGCCTCCGCTCGCTTTTCTTCCATCCGTTGCGCCGCAGCGCGCATTTCTTCACGGTTTCTGCGTTCCTCTTCAAGCTGCTCTCTTCGTTCGCGTTCGCGCTCCTCATATGCCGGGAGCCCATCCTTCTCCTTTTGAGAGAGGTATCGGTCCGAGGCGATCAAAAACCGCAGGCGTGAATCCACCTGCGGCCATTTGAAGAGATATTCTGTTCGTTCCTTTCCGCTGTAAACCGCGAAGGAAAGTCCCTTGCCATCATAATCGACGAAGCCTTGCATTCCGTCAAGGTATGTGTGCGAGTGTCCGCCTATTCCGTACTCCCTTTTCAGGAAGGCAACGGCGTCATCCTTTGACGGATTATCCCGATAGAAACTGTAGATTCGGTATTTGCCTTCGGAGAATCCGGAGCCGCGGATAAGCTCCGTGTCGAAATCCTCCTGGGAAATGGAAAAGACGGGTGGTGTACCCGTCTCTTCGCCTAAAAGATTCAGCTGAGGACTATGTCCCTGATCACCTGCTGTTCCGCCGCCGCCCTCAGCT
>JAFZJT010000277.1 GCA_017553815.1 Clostridia bacterium | reverse complement strand
TGTAGCAAAACCACCTTGCAAATGCAAGGTGGTATGTATGTTGTGTCGCAATATTTGTTCTAATAGTTCTGAATAAATCGCCGATACCGCGCTTATCCTTCATCCGCAGCTATACACCGTCCGCTATTCCCCAAACTTTACTCGCTCTCATCCGCATACTCCTCGCGATTCAGCGCCTCAAACCTCTCCCGCATGGTGGGGCTGTTCTTGGTGAGGCGCTTTATCGAAAGATCCTGCGCCTTATCGTTTGCAAGCCTCAGATTATTCTCGCTTGAAAGCAGCGCGGCCTTGGTCTTTTGAAGGTGATCGATCGTTTTGTCGATCTCGTCGATCGCGGTTTGGAACTTTTCGCTCGCAAGGCGGTAATTCCTTCCGAATTTCTCCTTGAAGGAATTCATCTCGTTTTCAAAATTCGTTATGTCCACGCTCTGGCTCCTTGCAACGGCGAGCTGTTGCTTATACGCGAGCGCGTTCTTCGCGGCGTTCCTGAGCAGGGAAATCATCGGAATGAAGAACTGCGGGCGGATAACGTACATCTTCTCAAACCTATGGGAAACGTCCACGATGCCCGCGTTGTAAAGCTCGCTGTCCGCTTCAAGCAGCGACACCAGCACCGCGTATTCACAGCCCTTTTCGTGGCGGTCCTTATCGAGCTTTTTGAAGAAATCCTCGTTTTTATGCTTCTTTTCGGTCTCGTCGAGCTCGTTTTTCATCTCAAACATGATGGAAAGCAGCTCCGAGCCGTCGTCCGCCGTTTCGCGGAAGATATAGTCGCCCTTCGTGCCGCCCGAGGAGTCGTTGTCCTTCTCAAAGTACGCCCCGGGGAACGCCACGGCGCGAAGCTTGTTGAACTCCGTTTCGCAATGCTGCTCGAGCGTTTCGCCCACCATCTTGGTGGACTGCTTCGCCTTTAGGTCCTTATAATAGCCGATTATCTCGTCCTTGCTCGAAAGCTCCTGCGCGTGCCGCTCCTGCATATTTTTTTCCTTTAGAGCACTTTCCTTTTTCTCAAGCTCAAGCTGATTCTGAAGCTGCATAAGCTCGTTTTCCTTCTCAAGCAGAGCGGCAGTGATGCGCGTTTCGGATTCCTTCTGCTCCGCTTCAAGCTTATCGTTCAGCCGCTCGATCTCGCGCTCCTTCTCGGCAAGAAGCTTCTCCTGCTCGGCCTTCATGCGCATCTTCTCCGCATCGCGTTCGGTCTCAAGGCGCTGCTTTTCAACCTCGGCTTCGGCGGCTATGCGCTTTTTTTCGGCCTCGCGCTCGGCGGTCAAAACCGCGAGTTTCTGCCTAAGCTCGGCGATCTCGCCCTCCTTCTTGGTCTCGGTTTCGCTCACGGCGAGCTTGACCGCGCTCTCCCTCGCCTCGTTGAGCGCCTTCTCCTGCTTTTCGACTTCCTTTTTAAACTCGCTGTCGCGAACCTGCTTGACTATCGCGGCATAGCCCGCCTCGTCCACCTGAAAAACCTCGCCGCATTTGGGGCATTTGATCTGCTGCATACTCTTTTCCTCCGTAAATCTTCCTTATTATTTTATTATAGGTTTTGTTCCCGGCAAGCTATGTGCGGCCCTCCGCATTCAATATAGCACGATTGATGTTCCGAGAAGGGCTCATTCGAGCCGCTTCAGAAGCCAAAAATGATTCGCTCCGTCCTTAGAGCCGTCCGCACAGCCCGTAAGGTCGATGCCCTTACCCGCGTTCGCGCCCGCCACGAGCGAATGCATCGTGTTCAAAAACGCCATAGCGTGCTCAAGCTTTTCCTTGTTGAGCGCAATCGGCATAACGTAAACGCCGTTCGGCTCCAAAGAGGGGATATCGCCCACGAACTCCGCTGCCCGCTCCCAGTCGTGAGCCTCGAAAATATGCTCATAGCGCGGATTATCGATCAGCGCAAAGATGCTTTCGGTCGTTGCCGTGTCCTCGTCGATCTCCACAAGGCGCTCATAATCGCAGTTGGTGGGTATAACGATCTCGTCCACGAAGCTGTTGAACTCATCGATAACCCGTTCATACCTGCCCGCATCGATGCCAAGCTCGGTTTCCGCATCGAATCTGCGCAGCTCATTGATGACGCCGCGCCTGCTTTTTTCGATTTTTTCAAGGATCTCGTCCATTTCGCTTCGGTATGAATCGCGGATGCTTCGTATTTCGGCAAGCTTCGCCTCGGTCTCCTTGATTTTTCGCTCAAAGGCCGCGCGCACCTCCCGCTCATCCATCGAAAGGAGCTGCTTGATATGATCAAGCTTAAAGCCGGCGCGCTGAAGATTCTTTATCTTAACGAAATCAAGTGCCTGCGCCTCGTCGTAATAGCGGTAGCCCGAGGCCTCGTCCACGCGCGCGGGCTTCAAAAGCCCCTTTTCATCGTAGAAGCGCAGCGTCTTGGGCAGGCACGAGCAAAGCTCCGCAAACTCCTTTATTTTCATACCTTTTTACCTCCTTATGGAGCAAGTGTAGCATTACAGTTAAGGGGAAGGTCAAGCGTTCCGCAGGGGAAAATAAAATATATTGTTTCGTCGAATTCTTCCGCGCCGAGCGGCGCATCGGAGCAAAGCGGACGGTCGTTTGCCCTGTATATTATACCATGACGCGCGGAGATAGTAAACAGCTTGCTTGGCGAATGCACAGAGAGAGCATTATGTTTTTTCGTATCCGCCTTGACAATCCATGCCCGCTTGCACTATAATATAAAATAGGTAAATAGGTGATAGGCAAAGAAAAGCCAAACCGACCAAAACTACGCGAGGTAGATATTCCAATGAAAAAACTCAACACGTACGAGCTTCGCAGGCTCTTTCTTCAGTTCTTCTCCGAGCGCGGCCACGCGGTGATCCCCTCCGCTTCGCTGATCCCCGAAAACGACCCCTCGGTTCTGTTCACCACCGCGGGCATGCACCCGCTGATGCCCTATCTCATGGGCGCGGAGCATCCCGCCGGAACCAGGCTTTGCGACGTTCAAAAATGCGTCCGCACCGGCGATATCGACGAGGTGGGCGACGCGAGCCACCTCACCTTCTTCGAGATGCTCGGCAACTGGTCGCTTGGCGATTATTTCAAGAGCGAGTCGATCGCGTGGAGCTGGGAGTTTCTGACCGACGAAAAATGGCTCGGCATCGATAAGGACAGGCTGTATTTTTCCTGCTTCGAGGGCGACGAGAACGCGCCGAAAGATGAATTCTCCCACGACCGCTGGGTCGAGATGGGCGTGGATCCCTCGCATATCTTCTATCTGAACGCGAAGCACAACTGGTGGATCCCCGGCACGAGCGGCCCCTGCGGACCCGACACCGAGATCTTCTTCGACACCGGTAAGGCGCCTTGCTCGGATCACTGCGACCCCTCCTGCTCCTGCGGCAAGTACCTTGAGATTTGGAACAACGTTTTCATGCAGTACTACAAAGCGCCGGACGGAAAGATGAGCCAGCTCGCCAAGAAAAACGTGGACACCGGCATGGGGCTTGAGCGCACCGTCGCCACGCTTCAGGGCGCCGAGAGCGTTTACGACACCGACGCTTTCACGAATATCCTTGCGAAGATCGCGGAGCTTTCGGGCAAGAATTATAAGGACGGCGCGGAAACCGTCAAGGCATTCCGCATCATCGCGGATCATATCCGCACCGCAACATTCATGCTCGGCGATCCCCGCGGCGTTGTTCCGAGCAACGTGGATCAGGGCTATATTTTAAGAAGGCTCATTCGCCGCGCCCTCCGCTACGCGATGCAGCTTGAGATGGGCGAGAACGCGCTTTCAAAGGTTGCTGAGACCGTTATCGCTGACTACGGCGAGGTCTACCCGGAGCTCTCCGAAAACGCGGAGCATATCAAAAAGGAGCTCGATACCGAGGAGCTCAAGTTCCAGCGCACTCTTACAAACGGTATGCGCGAATTCGAGCGCATCAAAAATAAATTCGAGAGCGGCGTTATCGACGGCACCAATGCTTTCCGCCTCTTCGACACCTTCGGCTTCCCGATAGAATTCACCGAGGAGATGGCGCGCGAAAACGACCTCAAGGTTGATGTTGCGGGCTTCCACGAGAAATTCGCCGAGCATCAGCAGAAGTCCAAGGCGGGCTCGGAGCAGAAGTTCAAGGGCGGCCTTGCCGACGCGAGCGAGGAGACCGCGAAGCTTCACACAGCAACGCATCTGATGCAGGCGGCGCTTCGCAAGGTGCTTGGCGACGAGGTTGCGCAGAAGGGCTCGAACATCACCACCGAGAGACTCAGATTCGATTTCTCGTTCCCGCGCAAGATGACGAGCGAGGAGATCGCCGAGGTTGAAAAGCTTGTAAACGAGGCGATCGCGGCGAACGCGCCGATCACCTGCGAGGAGATGAGCGTTCCCGAAGCGCGCGAGAAAGGCGCGATCGGTCTTTTCGGCGACAAATACGGCGAGCGCGTAAAGGTCTACACGATGGGCGAATACAGCTGCGAGATCTGCGGCGGCCCGCACGCAAGCAATACCGGCGAGCTCGGCACCTTCAAGATAAAGAAGGAGGAGGCCTCGAGCGCGGGCGTGCGCAGGATAAAGGCTGTCCTCATCCCCAACGCATGAGTTTACCGCGGGCGCATTCCTTTGGGGAAGCGCCCGCGGTTTAGTGAATAGTGAATAGTTGAGGTTGAAATTCCGGAGGAATTTCTTCAAATTTAGCTATCTTTATCAATCAGTGGATCAACCTATTGAATTATGTGAGGGAGAGAATTATGGCAAAAAAACTGTTTTCCCGTTTGTTCTCTGCGGCGGACGCGGGGGACGCGATCGAGGGCAAGCTGCTTCGCTATGATTGGCGGCTCGACGGTCAGGCGGCCGAGTTCGGCGTTGATCTGCATCTTTCCGCGCGCGCGCCGATGCGCTCGCATCCCGTGCTCGCGTTCGTTTCCTGCGCGTTCCCGAGCGATACCGAAGCGCGCATCACCCCCGCCGTGTTGAAAAAAGCCGTCTCCTTCATAAAAAAAAGCGTGAAGGAGCTGAACGCGGTCGCCGCGGGCTATATCGAGACCGAGCACGAGCTTCAATACTATATCTACCTTCCCTCCACCGCCGAATACGAGCGCATGAAGGCGCTTAGTGCGGAGCAGAAGACTGCGGACGGGCTTGAGTTCATGGTCGGCGGGCGAAGCGAACCCGATTGGGAGAGCTATTTCACCGTGCTCTATCCCGACGAGGCCAAGACGCAGACGATACGCAACGGCGAGATCATCGAGGAGCTCTTTAAAAGCGGCGATTCCGAGACCCCGCGCAGGCTCAATCTGCTGCTCGCCTTCCCCACCGAAGCGGATTGCACCGCCTTTGCCGCCAAGGCACTCGACGAGGGCTTTGCGACCGGCGAATATAAGGACGTTTCGGACGGCGAGCTGCCCTGCGGCGTTGTCGTTCACCGTATATGCGCCATGAAAAAGTGGGACGTGGATGCCGTAACGGTTCACGCCATCCGCATTGCGGAGGAACACGGCGGCAAGCTTCTCTATTGGGATTGCCCGATAGTTCCGCGAAAGCTTTGAGCCGATTTACCAAATAGAATAAAGGAAGAATCGAGCCGCGTCGGTCATGCCGACGCGGCTTTTACCGTTACCTGTTAAATGTTCGCATAGCGCCGAGCTGCTGACGGGTATGCTCCGCGTTCTTCCGCACGCCGCAGGCGAACAGCGAACAGCGAGTGATTGCGGAGCGACGCGGCTTTGCCGCGGCGCGAATCAAATCATCGTTGGAATCTGGTTCTTCCGTTCGGTTGAATACGTTTATCAGCCCCCGTTTGCAGGGCTTGCTTCGCGCACGAGCCTTTCGTGGATCTCCTCATAGGCCATGCGCCCCGCAGCCTCCCACGAATAGCCTTGGTTTTTGTACCCTTCGGCGATCTGCTCCAGCTCCTTTAAGAAAACGCAGTCCTCGGAGGGGTTTTCAAAGCTAATGATCCTGTACTCCGAATCGCTCAATCGAACGGTCAGAATTATATCCTGCTCGATGCGTTTTATGCCGTCGCCTTTCACGTCAACGCAGGTATGGATCAGGGCTTTGATCATCTCGCCGGCTTGCTCGAATATCTCGACGATCTCCCCTGTTCCGCGTTCGACCGTATCGAACTGCAGTTCCCTCACGCCGAGCAGCGCACTCTCCGCCGCAAGAAGCGTGTCCCACAGGAACAGATCGGTCTGTTCGGTGCGCTCCGTGAATTCATTCACGGCGGAATCCGTAATGCCCCGACTGCTGTGCCAGTATTGATACATCAGCTCGCCCGCAAGGCTCGCTGCCGATTCCCTCGCGCGCTCCTCCGGCGTTTTCTTCGCCTCGTTCTCAAGCCATTCCAAGGAGCGAAGATTCCGCTCGTGCAGCTCCTCGGCGACCATCCGCCCCGCCTCCTGCCATGAATAGCCCTGAGCCTTGTATTTCTCGGCCGTGGGCTTTATCATTGTGAAATAAAGATCCTTAGCATACGTCGGTTCAACGGCAACGATAATCAAACCGCTTTCGCCCTTGCGAATCGTCAAGGTGGTAGACCAACTTCCCGATTCGACTATGATTTCCTCATTGTTTTCATCAAATTCAAAACGGTACGGAAGCTCGTAATTGTACCCGAATTTCGCCTTAATGAATTCGTCCGTTTCCTCAAGCATCTCGTTGAGCTGCACTATGACTTTTACCGAATCATAGCGTGTCAACAATCCGAGCGCCGTCAATTCCGCGTTGTGATACGCCTCCACGAGGAAGAGATCGGTAGCCTCATTATGCTCAAGAATATCCGAAAAATCGCTCATTTCGCCGCTTACTCCTCCGAGATAGAAGCGGTACATAAGCTCCTCCGCGATCTCCTCGTAGGGCAGATGGTCGGTCACGATCGCCCTCTCGGCCTTTTCAAGCGCCGTTTGAAGAATATTGAGGCGCGCCGACTTATCCTCGGGCGCAGCGGGGCTCGCTTCAAGCTCCGCGATGATGCGCTTGAGCCTATCGATCCTGTAATTCACGCCGAAATACTCCGAATAGAACCAAATATAATCGAAGATAGCCTCATCTATCGGCACGAGCGCGAAGCCTTCCTCCGTGGAAGGAATATTATCGGTAAGCGGCCTGCGACCGTCTTCGATAAGATATTGATAATCTTCAGCAAGTATCTCGATGCGCTCGATAAACATTCCGTCCTTGTTTTCCCAAACGGAAACGACGCATTCCGGAGAGCCGATCATATCGGCTTCCTCCCCGCCGCCCCATTGCGCATGGACTGACATAATATTCAAAGTAAAGCGCACGGTGAAGCTGAACGCCTTTTGCTCCGCTTGAAGCTCGCCGAGCTCAAGCTGCGCGGCTTCGCCCACTTCCGGGCGAACATCTTCGGAGAAATCCCCATAATCGTTGAATGCCGCATAAAGATACAGCGCAGCAAGGTAGTTTTCGCGCTGAGTCATATAGCCGTCGCGGAAACAGCGCCTCGCGCTGTCGTAGTCCGCGAAGATGAGCGAATGAAACGCTTCCTCGATCAGCTTTTCTATCCGCTCGCTGTCGGCCTCGCTCGCCTCCTTTTGGGGAGCGGCGGCATAGACGAGCTTATTAACGCCGGGTATCTCCGCGGCAAGCGCGGGGCGGGCAAAGAACACGGCAGCAGCGGCGGCAAACAGCATCACCACAGCGGCGGCAGCGGCCAAGAGGGGCTTAACGAAGCTTCTTGCGCTCTTGACCGTTGTTTCGCGCTCAGCGACTTTCTCCCTGAGCTTTGAAACGGTGGATCCGATCATATCCGCATAGCCTTCGCTCATCGGCGGAACGAACGCATCCGCGCGCTCCTTAATAAGTTTTTCAATATTATCCGTCATATTTTTCTCCTTCAAGCCGTTTTTTGATCAATTCCCTTGCGCGGGCAAGCCTGCTCATGACCGTGCTGCGCGGCGTTCCTGTCAGCTTGGCTATCTCGGCGGTCGAGTAGCCGAGATTATAGTACAGCACCACCGCCTCGCGAAGCTCCGTGCCGAGGACGGCGACGCAGTTTTCAATGTCTAGGCTGTCCTCACTGCGCTCCGCGGGAGCGGGCAGCTCCTCTTCAAGCGGAGTAAAGCGTTTTTTCTGCCGCAGCATCGAAAGGCACTCGTTTCGGAGGATGCTGAACAGCCATGGCTTCAGCTTTTTATGGCTGCGCAGAGCGGGAAGGCCGTCGAAAGCCTTGATTATTGCGTTATGTACTGCGTCCTCGGCGTCCTCGCGAGTTTTTGTGATCGAAAAAGCGTAGGCGAAAAAATCGCCGCGCATGTCGGCAGCCGTGCTGAAAAAGCGGTCGTAAGTCCGTTGATCCATTGAAAAAAAGTCCTTGAGTTGAGTTTTTGCGAACGGCGAAGGCGGATTTTTCACCGCAATTTTTGCCGCTCGCCGTTTACTTTTTGCTTGAGGGGAGGCGCGCCGTGATGCATAAGGCGCATCATACCGATGGTACGCCCGCATCCTTGCCCCTACGCTTATATGACGGTTTTGCGGAGGCATCTATCCACGGCGGAGGCTGATAATGCGAATATATTTATTAAGGGTAATGATTTAAAAAGGGCGAACCCCGTGGGGAACGCCCTTTATGCTGTTTTGCCCTAATTATTCGGCGAGCATCGCGTTGATGCGGTCAACGAGCTCATCGCAGTTTATGCCGTGAACGCCGCAGGCCTGCTCGAGGTTTTCACCGCTGGCCATGACGCAGCCGAGGCAGTGCATACCGCTGGCCATGAGGACGTTTGCGATCCTCTTGTCGACGTTGATGATCTCTTCGATGGTCATTTTCTTGTTGATTTCCATTGCTGTATCTCCTTTCGGGTGTTGGTTTTTGGTTTTGGTTTTCGTTGAGAGTCGGCGCGTTCGCGTTTTCAAAAGCGCCTGTATCTTAGTATCGGGTTTTTTATCCCCCGATATGTAACGAATGAATCTCCCTTTCGGTTGCTCCTCGCCGGAGGGGCTCCTGAGAAAAATGCTTCGATTGACTTCGCATTTTCCCCTCGCCGCGGAGGCTCCTGCGGAGGGGCGTCCTGAGAAAAATGCTTCGATTGACTTCGCATTTTTCTTTGATTCTAATCTGTTTCAAATCCCTAACGGGATTTGCGCAGGTGTACACCTCATCCGTCTTCGCGGAGCGTTGCTCCGCCTCAGCCACCTTCTCCTCGAGGAGAAGGCTTATGGGTTCGCATTTCCCGCTCGCCGCGGAGGCTCCTGCGGAGGGCGTCCTGAGAAAAACGATTCGATTGACTTCGTGTTTTTCTCTCTTTTAATTGAAATTCCGAAGGAATTTCCACCTCAACTCGCGCAGCGAATTTCACTTGCGAAGCAAATTTCACCTGCCGAAGGCAGATTTCACTCGGCGAAGCCGAATCTCATTTATTCAACGCTGCCGCCACAAACCCCCTAAACAGCGGATGTGCGTTATCGGGTCTCGACTTAAACTCGGGGTGGAACTGAACGCCCACGAACCACGGGTGGGTCGGAAGCTCGACTATCTCGGCAAGGCCCCTTCTCGGGTTCCAGCCCGCGAACATCAGTCCGGCGCGCCTGAAATCCTCGGTGAATTCGTTGTTGAATTCGTAGCGGTGCCTATGGCGCTCGTGGATCTCCTCCGCGCCGTAGTGCTCCATAGAATGGCTGCCCTTCTCAAGGCGGCAGGTGTAGCTGCCGAGGCGGAGCGTGCCGCCGATGCGGTCGAGATTGTTTATCTGGTCCTCCATCAAGGCAACGACGGGGTGCTTGGTGTTGAAATCAACCTCGGTGGAATGCGCGTCCTTCCAGCCGAGCACGTTCCTTGCGAACTCGACGACTGCGATCTGCATTCCGAGGCAGATGCCGAAATAGGGGATGCCCTTTTCGCGCGCATAGCGAGCCGCGATCATCATTCCCTCAAGGCCCCTTTCGCCGAAGCCGCCGGGAACGAGTATGCCGTCCACATCCGAAAGGATGCTCTCGGGGTCGCCGCTCTCAAGGCTCTCCGCCGCGATCCATTTTATCTTCACGCGGGCGTTGTTTGCGATGCCGCTGTGGTGCAGCGCCTCGGCGACCGAAAGATATGCGTCGTGCAGCTCAACGTATTTGCCCACAAGGCCTATCGTGCACTCTTTCTCTGGAGCGAGGTCGGCCTCGACCATCGCCTTCCATTCGGCGAGGTCCGGTGCGCGATCCTCAAGTCCGAGATGCTTGATAACGGCGGTGCAGAGACCCTGTTCCTCGAGCATCAGCGGCACCTCATACAGCGAGCGCGCGTTGAGATTCTCGATAACGTTCTCCACCGCGGTGTTGCAGAAGAGGCCGATCTTGGCGCGGATGCTCCGATCGAGCGGGTAGTCGCTTCTTAAAACGATTATATCGGGCTGAATGCCGATGCTCTGCAGCTCCTTTACCGAGTGCTGAGTCGGCTTGGTCTTGAGCTCGCCCGATGCGGAAAGATAGGGAACGAGGGTAACGTGGATGAAGCAGCAATCCCCCGCGCCGAGCTGGGTCTTGAGCTGACGGATCGCCTCAAGGAAGGGCTGGCTCTCGATATCGCCGACGGTGCCGCCGATTTCAACAAGCATGACGTCGGGCTTGAGCGTGGTCATTGCCCTGCGGATGCGAAGCTTTATCTCGTCCGTAATATGCGGTATGACCTGCACCGTGCCGCCGTTGTAGCCGCCGCTGCGCTCGCGATCGATAACCGCGGAGTAGATCTGACCCGTGGTGGTGTTGTTCAGCTTGGTCAGATCCTCGTTTATAAAGCGCTCGTAATGGCCGATATCGAGGTCGGTCTCCGCGCCGTCGTCGGTCACGAACACTTCGCCGTGCTGGTAGGGGTTCATCGTGCCGGGGTCGACGTTGAGATAGGGGTCGAGCTTCATGATCGAAACGCTGTAACCCCTCGCCTTGAGAAGCCTTCCGAGCGCGGCCGCCGTGATGCCCTTGCCGAGGCTCGAAACGACGCCTCCCGTGACGAAAATAAGCTTGGTATCCATGTTTTCCTCCTCTGACGGCGAAAAAGCCCTGTTTTGCCCTCCGCCTGATAGCATTATTGTTTGCCTGCTGACCGCATCGCCGCAAAAAAGCCGGCGGCAAATGCACACAAAATCACAATCTACATTATAGCAGGAACGGCGGGAAAAGTAAACACGGAAAACGGGGGATGAAGGCAAATATAGGGGGGATTTGCAGGGAAATGAGAAAAGAAAAAAGCGGAGCAAGTCGAAGCGTTTTTTTCGGGAGCCCCCATGGCGAATGGGTGAAATTCGGCTTCGCCGAGTGAAATCTGCCTGCGGCAGGTGAAATTTGCTGCGCAAGTGAAATTCACTTTGCGAATTGAGGTGGAAATTCCTTCGGAATTTCTTCCTCAATGTGCCGAAGGCACACTTCATTAGCCGAAGGCGTCTTCATTTCTTCATTAGCGAAGCGTCTTCATTTTCCAACGGCAAGCATCACGCGCCGCAGGCGAATCTCATTCTATCGGCACCGCAAACTCGGCATTATTGGCGTAATTTTCATCGGGAAAAGTGAAGCTGTCGAACGAAACGCGCACCCGAGCAAAAACGTACGGCGCGCCGTTGATCATAGTTGCCGAATACTCCGTTATTTCAATCTCCGTGTCTTCATCGTTATTGCGGCAGAGCTTGCGCGCCTTCTTCTCGATGGCCTCAAGGTAGGGCTCGAAGTCAAAGCCGTCCGGCAGGGTAATGGGCTCGCGCGCCTCGGTCGCCTCAACCTTGATAAGCTGTCCGCGCTGCGTCACCCTTGCCGTGACCGCGCCGGGCAGCGCTTCCCCGTTTTCCTCGTTGAACCAGCGCATATCGTAATAGCCCCATGTTGCGAATTCCGCTCTTTCCCGGGCGCTCTTAAACTGCTCAAATGCGCTCTCGAAGCGCTCAAACGCATCAAAATCGACCGCGCTCCCAAGCAGCTTTTCGACAGCGGCGCGGATCGTATCCGCATTGGCCGTCCCCGCGATCTCAAGCTCAAGCTTCGGCTCAAAACAGTAGTTGTCGATAAACGCAAGCGCGCCGCTCGGATAGAACCCGATGGGGCTTTGATCCATGTACGGATCGATCACGTCCACCCCATTGGGATCGACGGCATATTCATAATAATTTATGCCTCCGATCGAATGCGAGCGCGTGCATCTGTAATGCAGCTCATATTCCCGACCGCCGAGTATGCATTTTCGCGTTGTTCCCGCTTTATCCGGCTCCGTATCCACGCTCATGCCTACGAATATATCGTATAACGGGTCTTGGTGATAAACGGGATTCACCGCCGCGAAGTCGGCCACCGCAAGCACCTTATCGAGCGGTATCCCCTTTCCGCCCGAGCAGCCCGCAGCAAGCGGCAAAGTAAGGAGCAGTGCCGCTGCAAGCGCGGAAACGGCAAGCTTTTTTATATTGATCATTCGTTTTTCTTTCATGGTTCAGACTCCGTTATTCGCTTTTTCGCGCCCTTGCGGAATTGAGGTTGACACACATATTCCCCTCACCTATACAGTTCCGTTTTAGTGGGCGATATTTGGCGCACCTATAAATATATTTTGCAGCAAAAGTGGGGAGCCGCTCGCTTGTTTGGCATGATGTGTGCCTTGCGGCACATGATGCACGCTGCGCGTATGATGCTCGCCGATGGCGAATGATGCGTGCTGCGCACATTGCGGTTGAAACGCCACCGGCGTTTTTTCACTCGCCGTGAAGGCATCTGCGGAGGGCATCCCGAGAAAATGCTTCGATTGACTTCGCATTTTTCCGCTCGCCGCGGAGGCACATGAGAAAAACACTTCGATTGACTTCGTGTTTTTCTATCCTAATAATTGAAATTCCTTCGGAATTTCTTCCTCAATGTGCCGAAGGCACGCTTCATTAGCCGCAGGCGTCTTCATTTTGCTTCATTGGCGAAGCGTCTTCATTCGCCAAGGCGGCATCATTTGCCGCATGCAAACATCATGCGCCGTTAGGCGCACATCATTTGAAAAACTCAATCGCCCTCCCAAAAACCATCCCGCCCCCGAAGGAGCGGGACGAAACCTATATTCAAAATTTCCTTCATCGCCGCAGGCAGCTTCATTAACCAAACTCCCCCACGGCGAGTGGCTTCATCAGCCGCAGGCGACTTCATTTTGCTTCATTAGCGAAGCGTCTTCATTATAAACTACCTGTCCTCCCTGAAATACGCAAGTCCGAGCGACGCCGGCGGCTGATCCTCCTTCTTTTTACGGAGCGAAACGATGATGAGCACCACTATCGTTATAACGTAGGGAAGCATTCTGAACAGCTCCTGCGAGCGCCTTGTGAGACCGGAGGCGAACAGCAGATAGGCCCAGAAGAGTAGTCCGAAAAGATACGAGCCCCAGATGCTGCGTATAGGCTTCCATGTGGCGAAGATAACGAGCGCAACGGCGAGCCAGCCGAGGTTTTCGATCGTGCCGTCGTTCGCCCAGGTGCCCTTGACGTAGTCCATAACGTAGTACAGGCCTCCGAGCCCCGTGATGCCCGCGCCCACGCAGGTGGCGAGGTATTTATTCTTGGTAACGCTGATGCCCGCCGCATCCGCCGTGGCGGGGTTTTCGCCAACGGAGCGCAGATTCAGACCCTTGCTACTCCTGTTTAGGAAGATATGCGCGAGTATCGCGACGATGACGGCAAGATAGGTCAAAAAGCCGTAGTTAAAAAACAGTTTCATAACGCTTTCGGGCAGGGGCAGGAACGAAAACAACCCGTCGCGGTAGACCTCGCTGGTTGCCGCAACGCTTATCTGACCCACGCCGCCCGCGAGCTTATTGAGCGAGCCGCCGAAGAAGTTCGCAAGGCCCGCGCCGAAGATGGTCAGCGTCAGACCCGTTACGTTTTGATTGGTTCTGAGCGTAACGGTCAAAAAGCTGTATATCAGGCCGCCGAGCGCCGCCGCAAGAAACGCGCATACCATCGGTATAACGACGAGCAGCACGGGCGAGGGCGCGATGCCGGCGGTTTGGCAGGCGCGCTCGTAGAAAAAGCTCGAAGCAAGGCTCGCGATGCCGCCCATGTACATCGTGCCGGGAACGCCGAGGTTGAGATTGCCGCTCTTTTCGGTCAGTATCTCGCCCACCGCGCCAAACATTATAACGGTGCCGAACGATACCGCCGCCTGGATTAGGGCTATGAATACGTCCATATTTCCTCCATGGTGCTCGCCTCCACTCGCAACGGAGGCTTTATCGGGTGAAATCGCCTTACGGCGGTTAAGGTAGAAAGGCCAAAGGCGTTTCAAATAGAATTAAAATTCCGCGGGAATTTTCTCCGCAATTCGGCGAAGCCGAACTTCATTTCGCGAAACGAACTCCCGGCGAAGGCGGCCTCATTCCTTCTCCGTCTTCTCCGCCTTCCCCGCCGAAAGCCTATAATTTATAAAGAACTCGCTTCCGAGGATAAAGAACAGGATTATGCCCATTATCATCTTGGAAAGGTTGTCGTTTATATTGAAATTGGAAGCTATCTCCCTCGCGCCCTGCTCGAGGAAAACGAGCAAAAATGCTATGAGCATCATAACGAAGGTATTGAATTTCGCGAGCCATGCAACGATTATCGCGATAAAGCCGCGGCCGCCCGCCGTGCTCGTGGAGATGGTGTGTCCCTGCCCCGCAACGGCGATGAAGCCCGCGACGCCGCAGATCGCGCCCGAAAGGGTGACGGTGCGCACCGTGACGCGCGGAACGTTTATTCCCGCGTACTTCGCGGTGTTCTGACTGCCGCCGACGACCGCTATTTCATAGCCCTGCTTGGTGTAGCGCAGATAGCAGAAAACGAGCACCACAAGAAGCAGCACCAGCACCACGTTCAGCCCGTAGGCTTGACCGAACAGCGGCGGGAACCAGCCCTTCTGCGTGTCCGCGTTGAGCGTTCCGACGATGCCCGAGCCGTAGGAATTCTCCCAGAAGGTAACAAAAAACGAGGTCAGGTGGATCGCGATATAGTTCATCATCAGGGTGAAGAGCGTTTCGTTTGCGTTCAGCCTTGCCTTGGCGATCGCCGGGCCGAAGCTCCAAAGCCCGCCAGCAGCGGCGGACACGATGAACATTATGAAAAGGAGCAGCGCGTTCGGCAGGGAGTTAAGATAGATCATGCAGGCTGCGGAGGCTATGCCGCCCATGAGGATCTGCCCCTCCGCGCCGATGTTCCAAAACTTCATTTTGAACGCGGGGGCGAGGCCGACGCCGATGCACAGCAGCATCATAATCTCGCGGATGGAGTTCCAGATGCGCCTGTCCGATCCGAAAACGCCGTTGAACATGGTTTCATACACCTTTATTGGATTCATCTTCGTTACCGAATAGATGAGAAGCCCGTTTATCGCGAGCGCGGCAAGTATTGCGGCAAGCCGCACGAGTATGCGCGCCCAAACGGGCATGTATGCGCGTTTATGGATTCGGATCATAGCTTTCCCCCATCTTGTTCTATGAGTGAATAGTGAATAGTTGAGGTGGAAACGCCGAAGGCGAATGATGCGTGCTGCGCACAATGCGGCTGAAACGCCACGGGCGTTTCTTCACTCGCCGTGAAGGCTCCTGCGGAGGGCATCCTGAGAAAAACACTTCGATTGACTTCGTGTTTTTCTCTCTCATAATTGAAATTCCGAATGAATTTCCACCTCAATGTGCCATAGGCACGCTTCATTAGCCGAAGGCGTCTTCACTTTTAATTAGCGAAGCGACTTCATTCCTCAGTGTGCGTTCTTCCCGCCATCCGCCGAGGCGCCGATCATCATAAGGCCGACCTCCTCCTTCTTCGCGGTGCGTCCGTCCACGATGCCGCTGACCCTGCCGCCGCAGAGCACGAGTATCCTATCGCAGAGCTGAAGCAGCACGTCCAGATCCTCGCCAACGTAGATGACCGCGCCGCCGCTGAGCTTTCGCTCGTTCAAAAGGCGGTAGATGGCGTGGCTGGTGTTGATATCGAGGCCGCGCACGGCGTAGGCCGCCATCAGAAGAGAGGGCGAAGACGCCAGCTCGCGCCCGACGAGCACCTTCTGAACGTTGCCTCCCGAGAGCTTTCTTATCGGAGTGTTCAGGCTCGGTGTCACGACGCCGAGCTCCGAAACGACCTGCTTTGCAAGGCCGAGCGGCTTTTTCTGATCAACAAAGCCGAATTTGCCGTCCTTATAGCTGCGAAGAAGCATGTTGTCGGGTATGCTCATATTGCCCACAAGACCCATGCCGAGCCTGTCCTCCGGAACGAAGGCAAGGCTGATGCCGAGCCCGCGTATCTGCTCCGCGTCGTACTTTTTAAGGTTCTCCTCATTGCCCGTTCTCGGGTCGATATAGATCATCGAGGAATTCGGCGCGGTGGGAGTCAGCCCCGCTATCGCCTCAAGAAGCTCCTTCTGACCGCTTCCCGCGATGCCCGCGATGCCGAGTATCTCGCCGCTGTAGGCGGTGAAGCTGACGTTATCGAGCCTCAAAACACCCATATTATCCTTAACGGAGAGGTTGTCCACGCGAAGACGCACGGTTTTTTCCTCAACCAGCGGACGCTCGATATCGAGGGATACGGACCTTCCGACCATCAGATCGGAGAGGGTCTGAGCATCCGCCTTCGCGGTCTCCACGTCGCCGATGTATTCGCCCTTTCTAAGGATCGCAACGCGGTCCGAAACGGCGAGCACCTCGTTTAGCTTGTGGGTGATGATGACCACGCTCTTGCCGTCCGCCTTCATGTGGCGGATGACGGTGAAGAGCGCCTCGGTCTCCTGCGGGGTCAAAACGGCGGTGGGCTCGTCGAGGATCAGTATATCCGCGCCCCGGTACAGCGCCTTGACTATCTCAAGCGTCTGCTTCTCGGAAACGGACATTTCATAGACCTTTTTATCGGGATCGACTGCGAAATGGTAGCGAGCGCAGATATCCTTTATAGCGTTTTTAACGCTGCGAAGCGGGATCTTGATGCCGAGCTTCACGTTTTCGGCGGCGGTGAACACGTCCACCAGCTTGAAATGCTGATGGATCATGCCGATCTTGAGCTCATGCGCGTCCTTCGGGGAACGAATGCGCACGAGCTTCCCATCCACAAATATGCTTCCGCTGTCCGGAAAATAGATGCCGGAGAGCATATTCATAAGGGTCGTTTTGCCGCTTCCGTTTTCGCCGAGCAGGGAGAGGATCTCGCCCTTTTTGATCTCGAGCGAAACGCCTTTGTTGGCGTGAATCGCACCGAAGGACTTGTGGATATCCACCATTTTTACGGCGCTTTCGCCGCTTAGTACAGTTTCCATTCTAAATAAACTCCAAAACTTTAAAATACCGCATTGCGGCAACTATAGGTTCTCAATGCCACAAATAGCGAGGCTCGAAGGCAAATAGAACCACAACTTACATTATAGCAGATGCTTCAAGCGAAGTAAACCCAAGAAACACAAAAAATCGTCAAAATATTGCCACAATTAGCTCCGTTCACTCCCTATATATCGGATTCATAACCTTAAATCTGTTTTTAAGATTTTTTTAAGCTAAACATTGTATGCTCGCTTCGTAATACGGAGGAGCCTAAAATTGACACTATTTGTTGCATTCCTCTCCGGTTTTCCCCGGCTTTTCCGTATTTGTCTCTTTGTGTACGGCGTCCGTGTGTTTCAGGCGGGCGCCGATAAAGCCGTCGAATCCCCTTTTCGTAGGTTTCTCTTTACCTATTCGGAAAGGAAAGAAAAATGAAGAAGCTTATCTCCCTGATTATTGCGGTAATGATGGTGCTCTCGCTCATGCCTTCCCCCCTCCTTGCTTTTGCGCAGCCCTCCCTCCGGCTTGAGTGCGAAAGCTTCGGCAGCGCGGGATCTTCCATTATTGCGAAAACGGGCGGGATGCGCGGCACCGTTCGTGTGTCCGCCCGTTCTTCGGACGAAAGCATTGCTTCGGCACGCGTGAACGGCGATAGGGTCATAGTTGAGGCCGTTTCGGGCGCACTCGGCATAGCGAAGATCACCGTGACCGCCAAGGATGAGAGCGGAACCGTGCTTACGAGCACCCGCGACGTGCCCGTGGGCTACACCGCCTTCTATTTTAACGGCGATTCAGTGACCGTTATCGCGAGCGCGGACAGCAAATACGAGGTCGTGGGCAGGCAGGTGGGCGATGAAATCGACCATGAGCTCGCCGTTTCGACCGATTGAAGCGGCAACACGGTCTACATCGCGAGCGGCGACACAAAGCTCTGCATCGAGATAAAAAAGGCAGGCGGCGACCTCTCCAACCAGTTCTGCGCAGAAAGTGCTGTCATCAAGGCGAAGACGGGCTCCACCGTCTACATCAACGGTGAGGGCACTTTGAGCATCCATTCCAACGCCAAAAACGGCATAAAGAGCGGCGGCGGAGAAGCGAGGCTCCGCCGCCTTGGTATTTGAGGGAAAGAAAAGAAAAACGCGGCAAGCCGCAGTGTTTTTCTCAGAAGCCTCCATGACGAATGGGTGAAATCCGGCTGCGGCGGTTGAGGCAGAAACGCCTAAGGCGTTATAAATCTTAGTGAATAATGAATATGAATAGTTGCGGTTGAAACGCCGAGAGCGGCGTTTCAACCTTCGATATGGGGGCGTCTGAGAAAAACACTTCGATTGACTTCGTGTTTTTCTCAATTATATATAGTTGAAATTCCGAAGGAACACATCATGTGCTGAAAGCACGCATCATTTGCCGATGGCGAGCATAATGCGCCGCAAGACGCACATCATTTGA
>JAFZJT010000276.1 GCA_017553815.1 Clostridia bacterium | reverse complement strand
GTAGATCGAATGGGACGCAAGGGAATAAAGCTCATCGAGCGCGTCTATATCGCCTTTCCCGAGCCTTTTAATGCAGCGCTCTGCCGCCGCGTCCCTCTTGAGCTGTTCGCGTTTTTCGCCGGTTTCCGCTTTCATCGCATTACCCCTTATATTAGGATAACACATGAAAACGGCAAAATCATTCACAATATGACATTATAAATAAATATATTATTCCTTCGTGACCGTCAGCACGCCTCCGTCCATCTCGCATACCGTGTCGCACAGGGCGTCGATATCCGCGGGATTATGGGAAGAGAGGATTATCGTTTTGCCCTTGCCGACAAGTCCCTTCAACAGCTCGCGCATCTCTTCAACTCCGTGTTTATCGAGCCCGTTCATGGGCTCGTCGAGTATAAGGAGCTCGGGATCCTCCATTATAGCCTGCGCTATCCCGAGACGCTGACGCATACCGAGGGAGTATTTGCCTACGGGCTTCTTCATATCTGGATCGAGCCCCACAAGACGTATGGTTTCCTTTATTCTCTGCTTGTCGATTTTCTTATTGACAGAAGCAAGAATGGAAAGATTTCGGAAGCCGGAAAGATGCGGTAGGAAACCGGGAGCCTCGATTATGAGCCCAAGGCTTTTCGGAAAATCCTCCTGCTTGCCTATAACCTTTCCGTTCACCGTTACCGTGCCGGAAGTGGGCTTCAAAAAGCCGCAGATGCATTTCATCATCACGGTCTTGCCGGAGCCGTTGTTGCCGACTATGCCGTGCACCTTGCCTTTTTCAAAGTTGTGCGTTATGCCTTTCAGCACCTCGTCCTTACCGAAGGTCATTTTCAAATTTTTAATTTCAATAGCGTTTTCCATATCAAAATCTTCCTGTTCCTTTTGAGAAATTAAAGTTGTATCGCCTTATAGCCCTGAGCGATCCCAAGTATAAGATCACGCAAAGTCCAAGCATTATCAGTACCGACTGCCATATCGCGGGCAGCTTATCGTATCCGAAATTGTGCATGTGGTACGAGGCGTGGTTGAGCGGCGAAAGCCAGCCGAATATGAGATTCGCGCGGTACATACGTGATTCGGGGATATTGAACACGGTCTTTATGAGCTGCGGGTTCATCAAATACCCGTACAGCGAAAGCCCGAATGCAGAAACTACCGAAGCGGACTTGCCGAACCTTATACTCACGAACAGCATCAGCATTACGAGCACGAGCGCGTATGAGGTCATCAGCGCAAATATCACCGTCATGCAGGCGTAAGGGGTGGCCCTTTCCATTGTTCGCACGAACGCGGGCACGGCGATGGCGTCTCCCGCCCCAGTAAAGCCGAGCATAGCGGCGGTCTCTGACCACTTGTTGCCGATAAAGCTCGTCCTCATGCAAAGAAGTGAGGTCACCGCAAGCACGGCAGTACAGTAGATCAGCGCACATGCGGCGATATAGACGACCTGCCCGGTCAGCCATTGCCTGCGGCTCATCCTCGAAAGGAAATACGGCGTATCGGCTTCCAGAAACGGCATGTCTCCGAGCATCAATATGAGCAGCATCGAAGCAAGCATTATGGCGTTTGCGTCGTCGAATGTCCAGATGAATGGCTCCGCGAGCTGCATGACGGTCCCGTTCCTTTCGGCAAATGCAGTCACCTTGCCCGATAAGAAGAAACAGAGCACGATCATCAGCAGGAAGGTGAATATCACGCGCAGGTTCCCGCGCCAGCGGCGGAAGTTGTATCCTGCGGCGGTAAGGATCTTGGCAATTCTCATATTTGCCTCCTTATCCTTGTATATGCCGCGGCGGAGAAGGCCGCGATAAGCACGCATGCAAGCACAAGACTAATAAGCATCGGCGTCGCGGGGCTTTCAAACAGCGAGTCCGTACTCAGATACATCGAGGGCACGAGCCGTATGGCCCTTGGAAAATACCGTGTGAACGCGATCTCCATCAGGTAAAAGAGTATGAAAGGCGAGGCGACGGCGGAGAAACTGTTGACGGTCGCGCCGGCGATCAGCAATCCCACGGCCGACCACAGCGCCGAGCCTGCGGAATAGAGACCTATAACGCGCAGGACGCCCATAATATGCTCGGCAATGGAGACGCCGTTATCAGCGGGCATACAGTAGGGGGAAACGATCAGGTACAGCGCCGTATAGAACAGCGCCATTCCGAGCGCGGCGGCAAGAGCGGGCACGAGCAAGGAGACAATTCCCCGCACGGCGATATACGCCGCCCGTCCGGTTTTTGACACGTAAGCCTTTATAAAGCCCGAGGTCAGGTCGTCTATTAAAAGCACGGAGCAAGGCAGCGCCGCCGCGATCGGAAGTACGAAATGCGCGGCGTCCGAATTGACCGCGATGGAGAAAAACATTTGTTCCATGCCGAATCTTAACGAGCCGGGCTCTGTATTGTGCAAGGCTTTCAAAAACTCCAACAGATCCTTAAAGCCTCCGAAGATCAGCCCGACGATCATTATTACCACCGCGGCGGCAAAGCGCGGGGACAGTATTGAGCGGGCAAGCTCGTTTTTGAATGTTCGCAAGTATCTCATACCGCATCATTCCTTTATCAATAACCCTTCGTCAGGTCGATGACGCTGCCGTCGATGGCGTTTATCATCATAATGCAATATCCGGCGCCGCCCTGTATCACCGTGCCGTCTGGCGAGGCGATCAGCTGCGACTCGGAGGGATCGTCATACTTCCACTCGATATTGCCCATGAACACCCAAACGGGAATAAGGGCATAGTCCTCCGCGCCGGTGCCCGCCTTGACGCGGTAATAACACAGCTCGATATTGTTGATATTTACCTTGCGCTCTGCCGGCACGGCATAATTGGCGCTTATCGGCGGTATGTTTCCCAACAGATCGAGCTTTGCCTTGAAGGTTTCGTATATCTCGGAAAACGGCTTTAAAGGAGCGTTGCTTGAGATCACACCCTCGTTGTTGTCGGACGTGCAGCTCGTCCAATGCACATAGAATATCCTGCCGTTGTATACGTAAACGCGCAGCACGTTCGGCAGCCAGAGCGCGTCGAAGTCCATCGCCGAGGCTGTGTTTCGATATCTGAGCCTTGCGGTGCTCACGGTATCGTCAACGTCAATAGGCGCCATGCGTGCGTCACCCACTTTGGGTACAAATGCAAAGCCCATTGTCTCGTAACTCGTGCCTGTTCCTCTTGGACCCATAAACTTCGTCCTGCCTGAGTAGGCAAGCGTCATTTTATCGGCAAGCCCGACCTTATTTACAAACTCCTCGGCGAGCTTAAGCGCGTCCTCGGGGCTCGTATTATTGCGTTCAAGCTCCAGTATGTACGAGGGCAAGTCCTCCTTGTCCTCGTTTATATCCGCTCCGCTGCCGTAGTATTCGAATATCGCATCGAACTGACCGATAACGTTGTCCTCCTCGGCTGATGAGCGGAAGCCGCTCATTTGTGCGCCGGTGCCGGTCTCGGTGAAAAACAGATACTCACGGTAGGAATCGTCCTGACCTGCGATCTCGAAAGCATCCACGCCCTGATGCACCGTCAGCATGCGTGCGTAAAAAGCATTACCGGTCGAATACTCTGCTTCGACGTATCTTCCATCGACGTCAAAGCAGCCCTTTTCGTAGACCTTGCCCTCGGGAGCATAGCACACATACTCGTTTCCCTCGAACAGCACCGTAACGAACCTGTCGAACAGGTCCTCGTCCATATATTTCGCCTTGGAGACGCCGTACACCGGGAATATCCCGCTCGCGGGCACGATGACGTCCGCGTCGATATTGACGGTGTACTCGAGCTTTTGTCCTCCGCCTGTGTCGCCGAAGTCGGGATCGCCGAGCGCCTGCGTCCAGCTCTCCGAGATATGCTTCGGCTGACCTAATTCCTGCGGAGTAAGCGTGCCGTCCTCGGATTTAACTTCGCCTACGTGAAGTCCGTCGATCTTCGTCTTTGCCGTGACCGCTTCGCCCTCCGGCGTTTTGACGCAGCCTGTCGAAAGGAGCGCAAGACCTGCAAGCAGCAGGCACATCGTTTTCCTGAACCACTGTTTCATATCCTTCCTCCGTTCATTGGTGTTTACATAAGGTTAACGGAGAAGAGAGGCGATTTCATTCACACGCGCAAAAAAAGAGCTGCGTCGTGAAACGCAGCCCTATGAATGAAATCATGCCAGCACTATTTCTCGTATTACTTGTTCTTCTGCTCTCGCCCGGCAGGAGTTCATTGCCTGTATCCAACCAAGCTGATCCCTTGCTTTTAGGTCTTCGGTAACTCCTTCGGCTTTGGCGAGCTGGGAGGTAATGAGATCGATCTGCTCATTGGCCTGGCGGTCGATATCGATGAGGTGCTGTGTCAGGGTGTTCTCCATCAGCATCAACGCGAAGGTGTCGGGTTGATGTTCTCTCAAAAACTTCTTCCGCATCCGACCGAAGCGGCCGATATCACCAGTCGGCTGGGGAGGGAGTGCGAGATCGGGGTAGTAATAATCTCCATGCTTGGTGTAAGTGATGTCCATGTGTGTTTCCTCCTTATGATTCAATGAATTCCTTAATAGGTTCCTGCGCCATTTCCAGTAAGCCGATCATAATCCCTGCAATGAGCGGAACGCCGATTAGCAGCACGCCGATAATGAGCAACTGGAGCATAAGTTCCTTAGAGCTATTACCTATGATCAGCAGGAACAGGTCGTAAACGAGCAGCAACCCTCCGCCGATCGCGAGCGCAAACGCCGCCGTACCTGCCGCGAGCTTAAACACGAGCTTCAATACTGCCAGTAGAAGCCATACCGGGACGAGCAGTATCTTGAAAATGGTCCGCATAATCATATCCTCCTTTGTCTTTCTGAGAACATAATAGCAGACCGAATTCGTTTTGACGAATGTGCGAATCAAGTTTTTCTGGGGTACGCGTGCATTTTTTATAAATCCGTTATGATGATTCGCACCAAAGCCAAAGGGGATAGCTTTTGCTATCCCCTTTGGCTTTGGAATAATAATGAAGGGACTCGAAGGGCGAAGCGAAAGGGCAACGGTGTTG
>JAFZJT010000026.1 GCA_017553815.1 Clostridia bacterium | reverse complement strand
CGACGAGACCTTCGGACTCATTGAGACCGCGGAAAAAGCCGCCGAAATCTATCTCAAAATCGCGCATCTGCCGCTTCTGAACACGATCACCGACGAGCAGATGCATCTTCTGGAGCAGCGCTTCGGCGTCAAAGCCCGCGAGGGATATCTGTCTTAAAACAGCCATTACCATAGAATACGGGAGGAATAAACATGAAGATTTTTATGATCGGCGGAACGGGGCTGCTTGGCTCGGAAGCAGCAAAGGAACTGATCGCAAGAGGGCACGAGGTATCGTCTTTGGCGCTGCCGCCGCTGCCGACCGGCGCGGTGTTGCCTTCGGAGATGAAACTCGAATTCGGCAACTATCTTGAAATGAGCGATGACGAGCTAAAACAGCATCTAAACGGCTGCGAGGGCTTTGTGTTTGCGGCAGGCGTAGACGAGCGCGTGGAAGGACCTGCGCCGATCTATGACCTTTATAAGAAATACAACATCGATCCGGTCAAGCGTCTTTTGGGCCTTTGCCGGGAATGCGGCGTTAAGCATGTCGCAATTTGCGGTTCGTACTTTTCGTATGCTGCCAAGAAGTGGCCGGAGAAGAAACTCACCGAGTGGCATCCATATATTAGAAGCCGCATCGATCAGGAGGAAACTGCGATGGCTTTTGCCGATGATATGGACGTCGCAGTTCTGGAGCTTCCGTACATTTTCGGTACGCAGCCGGGCAGAAAGCCGGTATGGGTATTCCTTGTCGAAAACGTGATGAAGATGAAGAAAGTGACGATGTACCCGAAAGGCGGTTCGACAATGGTGACCGTGCATCAGGTCGGTCAGGCAATCGCGGGCGCGATCGAACGGAATCGCGGCGGCAACTGCTATCCGATCGGCTACTACAATCTGACGTGGGTGGAGCTATTAAAGATCGTCCATAAATACCTCGGATGCCCCGATAAGAAGATCGTAACGATCCCGAACTGGATGTATGCGATCGGCGGCAAAGGCATTATGAAAGAGCAGAAAAAGAACGGTATTCAGGGCGGTCTGCACATGGTGAAGTTCACCGATATCATGTGCTCAAATCTGTTCATCGACAAATCCGAGGGCTGTGAGTTCCTCGGCGTGACCGACGACGATATTGACGCGGCGATCGGCGATTCGATCCTGCTTTGCAAGGACATCATTGAGAAGAAAACAGCCGTGCTCGGCATGAAGGGAGAATGACATGCAGACCGTATTCATGACCGGCGCAGGCGGCGGCATGGGCTTTGAAAGCTTCAAGGCGATGCTTCCCGATCTCGGAACGCTCTACAACCTTGTCGTTCTGGTGCGCGACAGCGAGAAGAATCATAAGCTGTTTGCATCGTACGAGGGCACAAAAGGACTCACGATCCGCTGGGGCGATCTTCTGAATCGGGACGACGTACGCGCCTGCATTGAGCAATCCGATATCGTGCTGCATATCGCTGCGTTCGTATCGCCGCAGGCGGACTACTTCCCCAAAAAGGCGATGCAGAACAACTACGGTTCGACGCGCAATCTGATCGAAGCGATCCGGTCCGCGGGCAAGAACGATACCTGCAAATTCGTGTACATCGGCACCGTTGCGGAAACCGGCGACCGTATGCCTCCGATCCATTGGGGCAGGGTTGGTGATCCGATCAAACCGAGCATGTTTGACTATTACGCAGTGTCGAAAGTCGCTGCGGAACGGTATGTGATCGAAAGCGGACTGAAATACTGGGTGAGTCTTCGGCAGACAGGCATTATCGGTCCGGCAATGGCGAAGATCCGCGACGCGATCCAGTTCCACAACTGTCTTGACAATGTGCTCGAATACGCGTCTGACCGCGACAGCGGCCGCCTGATGCGGAATCTCTGCGCCTTTGATTCAGACGGTACGCTGGACGGTTCGTTCTGGGGACACATCTACAACATCGGCGGAGGCGCGCCTTGCCGCATCGATACGCTGACCATGTACAAGATCATGTACGGCGAGATCGGCATCAAAAATATCGATTATGTCATCGATCCGAAGGTCGTTGCGACGCGCAACTTTCACGGGCAGTATTATCTGGATTCGGACAAGCTGGAAGAATATCTGCACTTTTGTTCGGACAGCATGCAGTATTTCTACGACGCGTATCTCAAGGAACTTGGCGCGGCAAAGCCGTTCGGCAAGATCGTTTGCAAGTTTCCGGGCGGGCAGAGATTCATGGGCAGCATCATCAAGAGCACGTTTAAAAAGCTCCTGAACAGCGAGCACGGACCGCAGCATTGGCTTGACGCGAACATGGAGGACCATATCGACGCGTATTGGGGCAGTCGCAAGGCATGGGAAGCAATCCCCGAAAAAACATCCGAGATGGAGCATTTCACCGATTGGAATACAGTCGTGCCGATCGATCACGGCTACGACGAATCCAAACCGGAAAGCGAGCTGTCATACGATGAAATGAAAGGTGCGGCAGAATTCCGAGGCGGCAAACTGCTTTCCGAAGCGATGCAGACAGGCGACTGGAAAACCAAGCTTCGTTTCCGCTGCGCGTTCGGTCACGAATTTGAGGCAAGCCCGCGGCTTGTGCTGGAAGGCGGACACTGGTGCCCGGACTGCGAGCGAAAGAGTTGGAATTACGGTGCACGCGCCAAGGTCGATCCGTTCTTTGCGCAGGTCTGGGATCCTCTGCACGAACCGGACGAAATGCGTGAGTATCCGAAGGAAGTCACTGAACTGGATGTATAGAAAGAGGAGCCGGAGCGGACATGACGCTTCGGCTTTTTCTTGCAACGCTCGGCGGACTGTGATAAACTGTTACTATCAACCGGAACAAGAGGGAAGCAGGGGATGGAGTGCGAACGGCGCGAAACGAAGCATACGATCGGGATCTATGTGTTTTCCGGAACGGGAAATACGCGAAAATGCGCGGAAGCACTGAAAGCGGCGCTCGTAGATCAGGATATTTCGGTCGGTTTTCATGAGATCTCGGACGGATCGGAAACGGCGTCGGAACACGACCTTGTCATTTGCTATCCGATCTATGGTTTCAATATGCCGGCGATTCTCAAGCCCTTTTGTCACAATCTTCCGGATGAAAGCCGTATCTGGTTTTTGAAGACCTCCGGCGAACCGCTGCACCTGAACGACAATTCCTCTGCCGAAATGATCCGGATCCTGCAGAAAAAGAACTGCAGGATCATGGGTGAATATCACTACATCATGCCCTACAACATGGTGTTCCGACATACGGACGAAACAGCGTCGCTGATGTGGGAAACCGCACAAGAGCGTATTCCAAAAGCGGCACAAATGATCGCTGAAGGAAAGGGAACGCCGATCCGACCGCCTTTTTCGGCAAAGGCGATCTCGGCGCTCTGCCGGATCGAGCATTGGTTCTATCCGAAAAACGGGCGTCTGTTCCGCGTGGACAATAAGAAGTGTGTTCGCTGTATGAAATGTGTGAACGGCTGTCCGACGAAGAATATCTCATTTACGGATGGTAAGTTTCACTTCGGGAAAAACTGCATTGGCTGCGTCCGCTGCTCGTTCCGCTGTCCGACCGAAGCAATCCATATCGGGCTCATCGATTTCATGCGCGTTAACGGTCCCTACGATTTTTCACGAGATCCGAAAGGTGCATCCATGGGACGGTATTGCAGAAAAGCATATCGGCGCTATTTCTCCGAAAGATCCTAACGGCTAAAATGTTTGTGAAACACGATACGGCAGGATGTCCGATCACAGAACGATTGGGAAATGCCGCTCGAATCCTTTTTTGCACAGAAATGAGCGCAGATGAAGCCGCACAATTTACCACCCCATTTTTACCCCATAATCCTGATTATGGGGTATAATTTTATGGATTTTTTGGACTAATCAGCACAAGATGAAAATACAGAAAATGCCCTAAATATCTGGATTTTTCAGGTTTTCTCGAAGATTTTTGTTCGTTCGAAGCGGGACCTACGAACCGGTAGGTCGCAGGTTCGAATCCTGCCAGGCGCGCCACGTCGCCGCGAACGTCGAATCGTTCGCGGCGACATTTCTCTTTTTGGAGAAAATGTCACCGCTCACCCTCTCCGTTGCGGCTCCTTTCCGAAAAAGGTCACGTTCGGCTTTTCTGCTCGGTTGTAAACGCCCTCGTGGCGAAAAGCTGTCGCTACCAACCTTTTTCGGTTGAAACCGTTTTCTTTGGCATTTTTATGGAAGATTCGAACCGAGGTTCGTATACGCGGCGAAAGCCGCGTGCCCGGCATTTCTTCCTTGTCTTTCAGATAAAAGAAATGCCGTATCCTGCCAGGCGCGCCATCAAAGGAACCTCTTTTGTCTGCCATGACAAAAGAGGTTCTTTCTTGCCTTTGAAAGCTGCGTATGGTATTATGATCTTGATAGATCCGGATATGAGGAGGCCAAAAATGGAAAAGGAAAACACGACTGTCCGGGTACAGGACGATCTGTATCAGTACGTCAATGGAGAATGGCTGAAGAACGCCGTCATACCGGCGGATAAGCCCGCTACCGGAATAGGCAACATGCTGGCCGAGAAGGTCGACAAGCAGCTGATGGAAGACCTTGCCGAGTTTGCCAAGGGAAAGGAACTGCCCGACCTGCCGATAATGGAGGACGTCGTCCGCCTTTATAAGAAGGCGCTTGATACGGATGCGCGCACCGAGGCCGGCATGAAACCGCTCTATCCTCTGCTTCGGAAATTGAAGAGCATAAAGACCGTCAGGGAGTTCAACGAGAACTTGCTTGAGCTCTTCTACGCTCGTGTGGAGTTCCCGTTTCACCTCAACGT
>JAFZJT010000275.1 GCA_017553815.1 Clostridia bacterium | reverse complement strand
ATATTGCTCTTGCCGAGTTCGGCCTCGGTGGTTGTTTTTTTCGCATAGATGCGCTTATAATGGTTGTACACGGCAACCGCAAGCGCGCGCTTTGCGTGATCCTGACCGATCACGTAGTCATCCAGAGAAGCAACGATGCTCTTGGGCTTGGGAAGCTCCACGGCACGGTCGACCTCAACGTCGGCGGCAACGGGATTATCCTCGAGGATCTCCTTGCATACCTCAATGCATTCGTTGCAGATGTATACTCCCGGGCCGGCGAGAATGCGATCGACTTCGCTTCTCGACTTGCCGCAGAAGGAGCATTTGATGGAATCGTTTTCTGTGTGTTTTGCCATTTACTAAAATACCTTGGCGGACGCCCGCAAACCGTTTCGGCGCCGCCGACCTTTCTTTTCCCGTTTGGAAGATTACCGCTTCGGCGGAACTATCTCGTCGATAATACCGTATGAAAGCGCTTCTTCGGCCGTCATATAATTATCGCGCTCGGTGTCGAATGCGATCTGATCGATGCTCTTTCCGGTTCTTTGAGCGAGTATCTCGTTCAGCTTGGCGCGGATCTTTATGATCTGCTCGGCCTGGATCTTGATATCGCTTGCCTGACCCTGAGCGCCGCCCAAGGGCTGATGGATCATAATTTCGCTGTTCGGCAGACTCTTGCGCTTGCCCTTTGCACCCGCAGCAAGCAGGAAAGCGCCCATAGACGCTGCAAGACCGACGCAGATCGTTGAAACCTCGCAGCGGATGTACTGCATGGTATCGTAGATTGCAAGACCGGCCGAAACGCTGCCGCCGGGGGAGTTGATATAGAGGTAGATGTCCTTATCGGGATCATCCGCCTCAAGGAAAAGCATCTGAGCGATGATAAGGTTTGCTTCGTCGTCGGTAACTGGGCCGCCGAGGAAGATAATCCTGTCCTTGAGTAGACGGGAGTAGATGTCGTATGATCTTTCGCCCTTGTTGGTCTGCTCAACTACGATGGGTATAAGTCCGCTCATTTGAACCTCCTTTTCTTTAGGGTCGGGCAGTGCGGCAGCGCTGCCCGATTGGAATTAACTGAATTTGATGAGTTTACGCCTTGGCTTCGACCGAGTTGTCAACAAGGAAGCGGATGAGCGCCTCGTTAAGCGCCTGGGATGCATACCTGAAGCGATTCTTCTCGAGCTCTGCGCTGATCTTCTCGTCGTCCCAATGCCCGCGGCGAGCGGCATCGGAGCGCTTGATGGCGGTGATGAAGTCCTCGTCGGAGGGCTCGAGCTTTTCTTCGTCGATAATCTTGAAAATAACGTACTGAGACTTGAGGTTGCGCTTTGCGGCTTCCTCATAGTCCTTATGGATATCGTCCATGGAGAGCTGAGCATACTCGAGATAGCCGTTGAGGTCGGTGCCGAACTGCTTGAGCTGGCTCTCGAAGCGGTGGAGCTGCGCGTGGACTTCTTCCCCGATGATATCCTCATGGATATCGACCTCGGCGTTGTCCACAGCCTTCTGAACGATCGCATTGATGCGCTCGTTCTTCGCCCTTTCCTCGGCGGCGGCTTCAAGCTCATTGCGAACGGCGGCCTTATACTCGTCCACGGTGTCGAACTCGGAGGTATCCTTAACGAATTCGTCGTCGAACCCGGGAACCTTGTCAACGCTGATGGAATGCACCTTGACCTTGAAAACAACGGGCTTGCCCGCAAGATGCTCTGAGTTATACTCCTCGGGGAATGTGACGTTCAGATCGCGCTCTTCGCCGATGTTCATGCCGACCATCTGCTCCTCGAAGCCGGGGATGAAGGTATGGGAACCGATCTTGAGGGTGTAGTTCTCGGCGGTGCCGCCCTCGAACTGCTCGCCGTCCAGGTAGCCTGCGAAGTCGAAGGTGACTTCGTCGCCCTCTTCAACGGGGCGCTCGACGTTTTCCTTTGTTGCAACTGCCTCGCGGCGCTTCATTATCTCCGCGTCGACCTCTTCATCCGTAACATTATACTCGATGGCGGGGGCTTCTATACCCTTGTACTGACCGAGCTTTACCTCGGGGCGAAGTACGACCTCGGCGGTCAGCGAAACACCGTTCTCCTCGGAAACCTCGGTGAACTCGATGTTGGGCTGAAGCTCGGGGGTAAGCGCATGCTCGCTGAGGGCATCGGAATACGCCTTCTGTACGCAGGCGTCGAGTTCGTTATCCCAGAAAACGTCCACGCCGTAGTTCTGCTCGATGACCTTGCGGGGCGCTTTGCCTGCGCGGAAGCCGGGCACACGGTACTTGTGGCCGAGGCGGCGATAAGCGCTTTGAAGTGCGGATACATAATCCTCTTTCGGGATCTGCAGGGAGAGCTTGGCTTTTCCGTTTTCAACGTTGATGAGTTCAGACATAGTTTCCTCCATATTGCTTTTGCGGCATTTTGCCGCACTTTCTCTTTGTAACCGACGTTATGCGCCTTTCGCTAAACGTCCACGGTATTGGATTATAGCATAGAGTTCAAATTATGTAAATGATTTTGGGTGCAATATACCAAAAATGGGGCTGTATGCACAAAAATCTGTCCAGACAGAGTGCTTTTCATAGGATTTGATAATGTATATGACTCGAATATGGGATCAGCCCCATGCAAACCGCATGGGGCTATGGAGGTATCAAACGGGCTTTTTACCAGAGACCAGATCGTTTTCTTTTAATTCGAGCTCTTTTGAACGCCGTTCACGTCGATAAGCGTGTTTCCCTCAAGAAGCAGTTCGCTCACCGTCACGAATTCATAGCCCTGCGCCTTGGCGGTCTCGATAAGCGTGGGCAGATACTGCTCTATCTTATAGCCGTTGTTATGGGAAAGGATTATCGAGCCGTCCTTGAGCTTGCCGAGCACCGAGTCGAGGATCGTCTGCGCCGATCTTTCGCTCTTCCAGTCCACGGTGTCGATATTCCACTGCACGACCTCGTAACCGTTTTCGCGAAGGGTCTTTATTACGGTATCGTTATACTCGCCGTAGGGTACGCGGAAAAGCTTCGTGCCGCTGCCGGTAACGCTCTTTATGAGGCTTTCAAAGGCGGAGAGTTCATCGCGTATCTGCGCGCTCGAGAGCTTGTTCATGTGCGGATGTGTCATCGAATGGTTGCCGATCTCGTGACCCTTTTCGGCGATCGCTTTAACCATGTCAGGATAGTCATTAACCCAGAAGCCACAGAGAAAGAAGGTCGCTTTTATGCCGTATTTGTCGAGGGTTCCGAGAATGAACGGGGTTTTATCATCCTCCCATGCGGCGTCGATCGTCAGCGCGATCTTCTTATCCTCGCGCGAAACGCAGTAGACGGGCAGCTCCTTCATAAGCCCCGCCAGAACATCCAGCTCATACTCTTCAACAGCGTTCGCGCTTACCGCTGAAACGGGAAGGGGAGTGAAGCGAACGGCATCGCGATCACCGCTTGGCTCCTCAGTGCCTCCGCCTGAAGCTGCCGCAACGACTATCGCCGCTATCACCGCAAGCACGGCTATCGCGCAGTAGATGAGGGTGTTTTTTGAAACGATAAAAACCTTCATGATAAGGCTCCTCCGAGATTCAGATGATCTTCTTGGCAAATAATATGCGCTAAAGGGTTTGGATAGTCGCATTCAGCGCATCAAAGCAAAGATTTTTGCAAATACTCGGAAAGGATGCTTGCATCGGTTTTCGAGAAAGAATATGAAGAAGGAGCCGGATCTCATGGCGATTTTTGAGAAGCTGTTTAATAAACTTGGATTCGATATGCCTGATGAGCGCTTTGAACTGCTTGAAACGGAGTCGGGAGAGCCAAGCGGGGAGTCGAAACGCCGAAGGTTCGCAGGTAAAGCCGCCGTTTCGGATGAGATGGTCGATAATAAAGGCAAAATGGGAAGCATTTACCGTTCGCTTGATAAAAACGAGCGCCTCCTACGTGCGCTTTTCAACTCTGAAATTAACTCCGATATAATCTTCAGGCGCTTTGAAACGGGCTTCGGCGCAGATGCGCTCATCGTTTTCATGAACGGCATGGCGGACGCGGTAACGGTTTCCGACTTCATAATTCGCCCGCTCATGAATGCGGCAAAGGCGTGCGGTGCGAATGAAAAGCGCATCCTCGAAAGCGCCGTGCAGATCGGCGAGGCTGAGGAGAGCGCTTCGACAGCCGATATCGAAGCGGCGATACTCGAGGGCAGAACGGCTCTTTTTATCGACGGAAGAAGAAACGCCCTGCTTCTTGAAACGCGCGGCTTTGAAAAGCGAAGCGTAACGACGGCTGAAAACGAGCGCATAGTAAGGGGTCCTCAGGAGGGCTTCACCGAGAGCATAAGAACGAACGTAACGCTCGTTCGCAGGATAGTGAAAACGCGCGATCTCATCGTCTCCTACCGCGATGCGGGAGGGGATAACGGAACAAAACTCGCTCTTTTATACAGAAAAGGCGTCACAAATCCAACGCTCCTTTTTGAGATAGAGAGACGGCTTGAAAGGATCGACATCGGCCTTGTTTGCTCAAGCGGGGTCATCGAGCAGCTGATCGAGGATTCTCCGCTTTCGCCGTTTCCGCAAACCCTTGCGACCGAGCGGCCGGATAGGGTCGCGTCCTTCCTGATGAACGGCTCCGCCGCGCTCATATCGGAGGGAAGCCCGTTCGCGCTCATCATGCCGGCGACGGCGGCCGCGCTTTTAAACAGTCCCGAGGACGTGTATATGCGCCGTCCGCTCGGAACACTCATGCGCATCGTTCGCTATATCGGCGTTTTTATCTCGCTGATTCTTCCAGGATATTTCGTTGCCGTTGCAATGTACCATCAGGGCTTGCTCTCCACGGAAGTCTTGAGCACGCTCATCAAATCGAGGGAGATGGTTTTCGAGCCTCTTCCGTTTGAGATGATACTGCTTCTGTTCGTTTTTCAGCTGATCAGGGAGGCGGGCATGCGCGTTCCCGGGAGCGTCGGGCAGGCGATAGGCGTTATCGGAGGACTCATACTCGGACAGGCGGCTGTAAGCGCGAACCTTGCGAGCACGGTCATTCTGATAATCGTTGCGCTTGCGGGGCTCGGGAACCTCTGCATACCCGATTATTCAACGCAGATAGCGGCGTCGTACTTCCGTTTCGCCTTCGTCATCGCCGCATGGCTCGGCGGGCTGCTCGCTCTGAGCGGAGTTCTTGTCATATTCACCGCATACATGGCAAATCTTAAATCCTTCGGCGTTCCGTTCCTTTCGCCGACCGCGCCCAAGACCTTTTCAAAAAGACCCGCGATCTTAAGAGGAAGCATCAAAAACGGAGCTCGTTTTGACGATTGGCTCAATACGGGCGAAGAAAAATGGAACGGCGCATCCGAAGGAAAGGGAGCATTTCGGAGGAAAAGAGCATGAATATGAGACTTGGCAGGATAGGGTCGAAGGAAGGCGCGAGCTCAGCGGCGATCGCGATGACGGTGAGCGGGATTTTCACATTTGAAACGAAGCTTCTTTATAAGAATGGGAATTCGACCTATATCACGCTTCCGCTTTCGGTGTTGCTTTCGCTCATCATATTCCTTCTCATCATTCGCCTGATGAATAGAAGCTGCTCGATCAGCCTTGGAGAGCTTTTAAAAAAGGGATTGGGCGGTGTTTTTTCGCCGATCGTTTCGGCTCTATTGACGCTTTTGATATTCTATGCTGCCTATGCGCCGCTCTCGCAGTTCATTCGCGCAATGCACGGTCTGTTTTTCGACGGAGTGAGCTATTCGCGCATAACCGTTTTTACTGTGCCAGCCGCGCTCGTTTGCGCGCTTCTTGGATTTGAAACGATCGGAAGAACCGCGCGGCTCGTTGCTCCGGCGCTGTTTTTAGTGTTACTTGTTTCGATATCGGCTTCCGTTTCGGAATTCGAGACATACAGGCTCCATCCTTTTCCGGGGAACACCGCCTTTCAAATCGCTGTTCAAACGCTTGAGGAGATCGGTACCTTTCTTCCGGCTCTGCTTTGCCTTTTGATAAATGCGGACGGGCTGAATGGAACGAAAACCGCAAAGCGTGCCGGAGTTTCTGCCGCGTTTGTTTCGGCGCTCGTCTGTCTGATCGCACAGCTTGCGCTCGCACTGTGCTACACCTATAAGGAGCTCGGGGAGCTCTTCATGCCGATGTTTCGTATAAATTATCTCAATAAATTCGAGGCGCATTTCATGCGTATGGATAAGCTTGCGCACATGATATGGCTTGGAGGCGGCATGATCGCGGGAGCGTTCTATATCCATGCGGGGGCGCGGCTGTTCTCGCAGAGCTTTGATATGCGGGATATCAGACCCGCAATCGTCGGCGGTATCGCTTTGGTTTCGCTCATGATAATGATAGAAGTCGAGAGCAAAATGAGCGAAGCGTTTGCATCCGTCAAGGAGTTTTTAAACGGATACGGTTTTGTATTGCTATGTATTCCGTCGATCATATCGGGGATACTCGCCATGACAAGGGCATGGAGGAAAGAATGTTTGGAACAACGATAAAACATAAACGGAATATAAAAGGAACTTTACCGATTGTCATTCTCTGCACAATGCTTTCTTCTCTTTCCCTGCTCTCTTCCGCCTGCCTTCGTCCTGTGAGCGTTGAGCGCTGCGGCTACGTCGTGGCGATAGGCATGGACGGGGGGAAGGAAAAGGCGTATGAGATAACCCTCGAGCTTCAGCGCGAGAGCGCGGGCGAGGCGCAGGACGGGGGCGGCTCCATTATCCTCTCTTGTGAAGCGCGGGATCTTTTTGAGGCGGTCAGCGAGCTTTCGTCGAATACGGCCTACGATCTTAATTTCACGCGAACGCACCTATTTATCGTCGGCGAAAAGCTTGCCCGCGAATGTCGGCTTGATGATATGCTGAATATGTCCTTCGACGTGCTCAGAATAAGAAAATCGGCGCTGATGGTGGTCGCGCGCTGCCCCGTTCGGGATTATATCGGCGGTCTTGCGTCAAACAAAAGCGCGAATATCGCCAAGATGCAGGATGCGCTGATATCGAACGTTGAAACGACGGGGGAGACCGCCGCGATAAATCTTTCGCTGTTCATTGAATCCTTGAACGGCGGCAGATTCGACGCTGTGATGCCGATGGGCGACTATGACGACGGGATAATAACAGATATGAAGCAGAGGGACAGCGCACAAAAGGGCGAAAACCCGATATCGGGTGCTGAAAAGGGAGCGCGGATAGGCGGGATGCAGGGGCTCACAAGGGGCTGTGCGCTGTTTGACGGCGGAAAAATGTGCGGCGAGCTTTCGCCCGCCGAGACCCAATTAATGAACCTTGTGCGCGGCGACTATAAGCGTGGAACCATAGCATATCCGCTTGAAAACGGTGAAACGGCGTCGTTGCTCGTTTTCCCGAATAAAAGGAAAATAAGCGTCGATCTCGGAGGGGATGCGCCGCGTGCCAAGGTCGAGCTAAGACTGAACGTAACGATAGAGCGCGATCCTACAAGAAATATCGGCGAAAACTGGGAAACAAAAGAGCGGGAGAAGCTTGAGTCTTTCTTTGAAGCCAAGCTTGGTAAGGTTTTTGAAAAATGCAGGGAGCTGAACAGCGACGCAATGGGATTTGGAAGATACGCTTCGATGAACTTCCGATCAACTGCGGATTGGGAAGCGTTTTCTTGGAAAAGCGAGTACGGAAGCCTTGGAGCAGAGTTTACGGTTGAAGTCAATTTGGATGATGAATACCTTGTGACGAGCGGGAGATAATAACTGAAGGAAGCGCCTGAGATGCGCTTGCAAAGAAAGGAAGTGAAAGCAATGGTGATCTGCGCGCTGGCTTTTGTCTGTGTTGGCTACAACGCGCTGTATCTTTCCCATTGCATCAAACAAAGGCGCGTAAAGCCCGCTCTCGGCTCCGCCGCGGTGATAGGGCTTATCGCCGCAGGAGTGCTGCTGCTCGGATTTGACGCGGCATGGTGATCGCCAAAGCTCAACTGATCGGACAAAATAATACACAAGAAGTGTAAAGCTTTCACGTTTTTCGCCCCCTTAGCGTATTATACAGCAGAAGGCGGAGGAGTGCATAAAGGCTCCCGCCGGAAAGAAGGAGGCAATTATGTGCAACAACTGTTTCAACAACAATTACTGGTGGATCATCCTGCTCATCCTCGCAAGCAACGGCAATTTCGGCGGCTGTGACAACGGCTGCGGCTGCGGCGAAAACAACGCGTGGTGGCTCATCATCCTCATCCTGCTCTTCGGCAACGGCGGCATGGGCTGCGGCTGCGACAACGGCTGGGGCGGCTGCGAGAACAACAATAATAATAACTGCGGCTGCGGCTGCAGCTGAGCGCAGGGTGCGCAACCAAAAAGGAGTCTCCCGAAATGGGGGACTCCTTAAAATGTCTGTTTTTTGGAATCAGCCGATAACGTAGACCCAAACGACCACATCGCCGCTCTTGAGTGTAACGGAGTCGAAGGCTCCTTCAACTTCGATGTCGTTGATCTTGAGGATCCAGCGGCTGTTTTCACCGCAGTCGCCGTTGGAAATGCCCTGGATGGTAACGTCGCGCTCGGAGTTGAGCTTGGCTTCAACGCCGTAGATGCTGAAAACGCCGAAGGTGGACGAAACGACGGTGTCCTTGGGAACGGTAACGAGCGCCTTGTTTACAAGAAGGCCTTTGCCGACGAGCTCCTTCATAACATCGATTGAGAGCTTGCCGCTGGAATAGGCGGCGGTTGCGTCGATAGTGTAGGTGATGGAAACAACATCGGGACGCAGCGTGGGCGTCGCAGTCTTCGGGGGATTGACAGTCGCGGATGTATCGGGGGTCGTTGAACCCTCGTTCTGCTTACTTCCGCTTCCGCCCTTGTTGCAGGCGGCAAAGGCAAACAGCAGAGCTGCTGCAAGCATGATGGCGATAACGGACTTAAAAACGGATTTCATTTTGAAAACTCCTTCATTCTTTTTCCTTCATTGTTTGTCGGCTTATGGCATAGTAGCACCAATACCGATAACAGCGGTATTTTACAATATTATACGCCGATTGTCAATGATATTTGAGCATATATAACGCATCTAACGAGCTGCTCGATACCGTTTGATCCATAGATCGCGCATTAAAAGTAAAACAGCTCTTCAAACTTTTTATCGAGCGCGATGCAGAGAATGAGCGCGAGCTTCGCGGTGGGGTTGAACTGGCCTGTTTCGATGGAGCTTATCGTGTTTCTCGAAACGCCGACCATATCCGCAAGCTGCGTTTGCGAAAGGTTCGCATCCTGCCGCGCCTGTTTGAGATTGTTTTTTAAAACAAGGGTTTCGATGATCATTTTCCCACCTCGTTACATCCATTCCAAATAATCGCCTATGAAGCGCAACAGCACGAGAATAAAGATCAGCGTTCGGAGTGCAATATCGATCTTGTAGCGTTTCTTTTTTAACACAATAGATTTATATATCTCTTCTGTACCTCTCATTCCTGCAATTATCAGCCAAATTGCGCTGAGCGCGGCGGGATGAACTCCTTTTGCTTTTAGAACGAAATGGAGTATCGAGCAAATAAGGCAGCCTATTATGCAGGCGAAGCTGCCGGCTTTGTCGGCAACAGAACGGCTGCGCTCATCTGAAAGAATGCCATCAAGTCTTGCCTTTTCAAGGATCTCTTCTTTATTCATTTAAGTTTCATCCTAATTTATTCGCCGGATACCAGTTATTTCATCAAATGAAAGAAGCAGACCAAAGTGAGCGCAACGGCGAGGGCGGCAAAACCTCCGCCCGCAACGGTTTCATGCGTTCTTTTGAGCCTTATTCCGCGATAGAGAAACATGACCGCCCACATGCAAAAGAATATCGCTCCGGGCTTCGGGTCGAAATACCCGCCAGTCTTGATACGCTGAGCAAGCGTGAATACTATGCAGGCAAACGCGCCCGCGTAGCAGGCGATATAGCCCGCCCTTCCGATAACCGCGAGCGAATGCTCATCCTCGCCTTGACGGCGTTCGCGCTCGTCCCGTGCTTTGTTCAAGATATCTTCCTTGTTCATAAATAAACCTCTTTCCGATCTTCATTACTCGGCATCTGCCAAGTTTTATTGTCAGCATTATACATATGCCAAGTAAACTTGTCAACAGTTTTTGCCAAGTTTACTTGGATATATTTTCGGAACGGATCGCGGCAATGCCTTCCCAAATGCAAAAGCGGTCCGCTTCCGGAACCGCTTTCACAACTAAATTATGCATTACGAATTTTGAATTTTGAATTGCCTTATCAGCTCAACTCAAAAGCTCCCGTATAGAGCTTATAGTATCTGCCCTTCTGCGCGATAAGCTCCTTATGGTCGCCGCGCTCGATTATCTTGCCGTGCTCAAGAACCATGATCGCGTTTGAGTTGCGAACGGTGGAGAGGCGGTGGGCGATAACGAAAACCGTGCGCCCGCGCATAAGCTCATCCATACCGCGCTCGATATGCGCCTCGGTGCGCGTGTCGATGGAGCTGGTCGCCTCATCGAGTATCAGCACCGGCGGGTCGGCAACGGCCGCGCGCGCGATCGCAAGAAGCTGGCGCTGACCCTGGGAGAGGTTCTCGCCGTCGTCAACGATCCTGGTGTCGTACCCTTCGGGGAGGTGCATGATGAACGAATGCGCGTTTGCAAGCTTCGCCGCGTTCTCGACCTCCTCATCGGTCGCATCCTTCCTTCCGAAGCGGATGTTCTCGCGAACGGTGCCGGTGAAAAGATGCGTGTCCTGCAATACCATCGCAAGGCTTCGCCTAAGATCGTCCTTGGCTATATCGCGAATATTGAAGCCGTCGTAGGTGATCTCGCCCTCCTGAATGTCGTAGAAGCGGTTGATTAGGTTCGTGATGGTGGTCTTGCCCGCGCCGGTGGAGCCGACAAAGGCTATCTTCTGACCCGGCTTTGCGTAGAGGCTGATATCGTCAAGAACTGTCTTCTCGCCGTCGTAGCTGAACGTAACGTCCTTGAAGATAACGTGACCGCGAACTCTCGTAAGCTCGCCCTCGGGCGTTTTCCAAGCCCACACGTCGGTACGCTCCACGCACTCGATAAGCGCGCCGCTTTCATCGAGCCTTGCGTTCACAAGGCGAACGCTGCCCTCGTCCTCTTCGGGAGTTTCGTCTATAAGCGAAAAGATGCGCTCCGCGCCCGCGAGAGCTGCAAGTATGGAGTTGAACTGCTGGCTCATCATCGTGATGGGCTGAGCGAAGTTGCGCGTGTACTGAAGGAAGGTGATAAGCGCGCCGGTCGTCAGCGTGAGGATAGCGGGATAATTGCCCTTGAGCGCGGCAACTACCATCAGTGCGCCCAGCACCGCGGTTATCGCGTACTGGATATAGCTGAGGTTGCCCATGATCGGCATGAGTATGCTCGCCCAGGTGTTCGCGCTAGCCTCGGCCTTGCGAAGGTTATCGTTGAGCTCTGCGAAGCGCGCGTTGGTCAGTTCTTCGCGGCAGAATACCTTGACCACCTTCTGACCCTCGGTCATCTCTTCGATATAGCCGTTTGCAACGCCGAGCGCCGCCTGACGCTTTTTATAGAACGCGCCGCTGCGCTTGCCGAGCGTTTTGACAACGAAAATCATCAAAAACAGCATGATGACGGTGATAACGGTGAGCGTGGGGGAGAGTATGACCATCATCACGAAAACGCTCGTTACGCGGAAAAAGCTGTTGATAAGGTTCGGAACGCTCTGCCCGAGCATCTCGCGCATACTGTCGACGTCGTTCGTGTAGCGGCTCATGATCTCGCCGTGCGTGTGAGTGTCGAAATACTTTATTGGCAGCTTCTGCATCTTTGCGAACAACTCCCTGCGGATGTCGGACAGTATACCGGTGGAAACTTTGAGCATCAGCCTCGAGTGGATGTAGATGCAGACCGCGCCGAGCGCGTACACTATGCCCATCTTGATGATGGCGGTCATAAACGCGCCCCATTTTTCGGCGGTCACGCCGTTTTTAACCATCGGAGAGAGGTGATCGTCGATTATCGGCTTGAGCTGCGCCGTGCCGTAGACGTTGGCTTCGGCGGCGGCGATGATGCAGACAGTAACGATTATCAGCGTCATGATATAGGGCTTAAAATACTTTAGAAGGCGGAGAAAAGTGCCTTTCGTATTCTTGGGCTTGGCGAATTTGGGACCGCCGCGCATTCCGGGGCCGCGCGCAACGGATTCGGATGCCTTGGGTGCTCTTGTGCTGTTGCTCATTCCTCTTCGCCTCCTTTCATCTGGGATTCATAAACCTCTCTGTAGATCCCGTTCGTTTCAAGCAGCCTCGAGGGCGTATCGAAGGCAACCAACTTTCCGTCGTCGAGAACCATGACTCTGTCCGCGTCCATAACCGAGGCGATGCGCTGCGCGATTATGAAGGTCGTCGTGCCCGCGAGCTCGGTGCGAAGCGCCTTTCGTATCGAAGCATCTGTGGCGGTGTCGCAGGCGCTCGTAGAGTCGTCGAGTATGACCACCTTGGGGCTCTTCAATAGCGCGCGGGCGATGCAGAGGCGCTGCTTCTGGCCGCCGGAAACATTCACGCCGCCCTGACCGAGGTCGGTCTGATAGCCGTTTGGGAAGCTCATTATGAAATCGTGCGCGCAGGCAGCTCTGCAGGCCGCTTCGATCTCCTCTTGGGTAGCGTTTTCGTTGCCCCATCGCAGGTTCTCTTCGATCGTGCCGCTGAACAGAAGGTTCGTTTGAAGCACCATGGCGACCTGGTCGCGAAGCGTGTGCAGCTTGTATTCGCGCACGTCGCGGCCGCCGACTCGAACGCTTCCTTCAAGCACCTCGTATAGGCGCGGTATGAGCTGAACGAGCGTGGTTTTCGCCGAGCCCGTTCCGCCGATGATTCCGACGGTCTCGCCGGAGCGGACGGAGAAATTCACGCCGGAAAGCGTAAGGTTGTCGGGATTCTTAGAATACGAGAAGTTGACGTTTTCAAACTCAACGCTGCCGTTCGCAACCTCAAGGGAAGCGTCCGCATGGTCGTCGTTGATGTCGATCTGCTCGTCAAGCACCTCGGAGATGCGCTTCTGCGATGCCCTTGTGATGATGAAGCTGACGAACACCATCGAGAGCATCATAACGCTTGCGAGGATCTGGCCGATGTATGCAAGGAAGCCCGAAAGATCGCCGACCTTCATCTTGCCGCCGACGATGAGCTGACCGCCGAAGAAGCAGACCGCGACCATTGCGGCGTAGAAGATGAACTGGGAGATCGGGTTGTTCCAAATTACGATGCGCTCGGCGGCTACCTGCGCTTTTTTGAGCGCGAGCGCGGAGTCGTTGAAGCTGACCTTCTCGTCCTCGCCCTTGACAAACGCCTTGACCACGCGGATCGCGATTAGGTTCTCCTGAACCCTCGCGTTCATAAGATCGAGCTTTTTGAGCATCTTTTCAAAAAACGGATGCGCGATCAAAACTATCGAGAACATGACGATCGCAAGCAGGGGGATCGTGACCGCGAAAACGAGCGAGAGCCGTGCGTTCACCGCGACCGCAAATACGAAAGCGGTTATCATTATTATGAAGTTGCGAACCGTCATCCTTATAAGCATCGTGTAGAGATTCTGAATATTCGTAACGTCGGTCGTGAGCCTCGTGACGATGCTTGCGGAGGAGAATTTATCAACGTTTGAGAATGAGAAATCCTGAACCTTCCTAAAAAGCATATTGCGAAGGTTCATCGCAAAGCCAGTGCCCGCAACGGCAGCAAGGCGGGCGCAGAGCGCGCCGGTTATCAGTGCGAATACCGCCATAAGCAGCATCAGCGCTCCGTATTTGATTATGATGTTTATATCGGGCTGTGCGATTTCGACGCCGTTCTTTATGACCTTGATATCGATACCCTCGTTTATGAGCTTGGTCATAAAGAAAGGTATCATTATCTCGAGTATTCCCTCAAGAATGATCATGAACGATGCGCCGAGGGACTGCCAACCGTAGCCGCGCACGGCGGGGAAGAATTTTTTAAGCATTTACAACTCCTTGTTTCCTGCGATTTTTTATCATTTCCTGCTTTTTCCGGATTCCGCGTTTACAAACTCCGAAAGCTCGGCGTTGTTCATCGAGCCAACCTCATCGGGCTCGAGATTTGTTATGAGCCTTGTAATAAGATCGTTGGTAAGCTGCTTTTCCTCGCTTGAAAAGCCCCGGAACATACGCGATTCAAGCTCATCGAATACCACGCGGCAATTTCTTGCCGCGGCAGAGCCCTCGGCGGTAACGCGCAGGCTGTTTGCCCGAAGATTGCCCTTGCAGACCTCCCTTGTCACAAAGCCCGAAGCCTCCATTCGCTTTATGCTCTGAGCGACGGAAGCGGGGGAGACCTGCATCGCATCCGCAACCTCCGCTTGAGTGCATCCGTTGTTCTTTTCGATGAATTCAAGCATCCTCATCTGCGACGGCGGGATCAGATCCTCGCCGTGCGTCCTAAGATGCAGCAGCATCAAAAGATCGAGCCTGTGCAGCCTTTTTCCGATCCTGTGTTCGGCGTTTGCCAATAAAGCCACCTCCCTTCAAGCGATCGATGAACGCTGTGCGGCAAATCGTTCGCGCGTCCGATCGGCAAAGATATGCGCCAAGACATTATATCCGTATGCGCGCGCCATAGACTGCCGACCGTAAAGTGTTTAACAATTAAGCGGTTAATATTTTATTCTCTTTTTACCGATAAGTCAACGGCAAACGGACGTTGAAAAGCAATATATTGCGATATGCCGAGATACGGGCGAGCTTCCAAAACATGGAACTCAAGAGGCTTGAAATGCTGCTTTCAAAGGATTATAATGATGAAAACGAAAAGGAGATTGAGTATGCAGGAGCATCCGATTCCGCCGCTCTATGATGAGAGATCAAGAATACTCATACTCGGCAGCTTTCCGTCCGTAAAGTCAAGGGAAGCCGAGTTCTTCTATGCTCATCCTCAGAATCGGTTCTATCGCGTATTGTCGTCGGTTTTCAAGGCTGCTTTCCCCGAAACGACCGAGCAGCGCCGTGCGTTTTTGCTTCGTCATCGGATCGCCCTGTGGGATGTGATAAAATCGTGCGAGATATCGGGTTCATCGGATGCGAGCATAAAACATGCCGAGGCAAACGATATCCGCCCGATTCTCGAGCGTTCCTGCATCGAGCGCATCTATGTGAACGGAAAAACCGCCGAAAAGCTCTATAAAAAGCATATCGAGCCAATATCCTGCATCAAGGCGATACCGCTGCCCTCAACAAGCCCCGCCAACGCCGCATGGAGCCTTGAAAGGCTCGTCGAAGCATGGCGCGTTATACTCTCGGACTGACCCCGAAACCGCTGCCATGATTCGTACACCGGATTGATAAAGGAATGTACTCCAATTCAGCTAAAACATCGAAAAACAAGTTGACAAAGCGCGGATTTTACAATAAAATATGCTCAGAGATATGTGTGAATAACATACCATATCAAAAAGGAGGAATTATCATGAGAAAATGCAGCAACTGCAACAAGCTTTGCCCGGATACGGAGAAGTTCTGCCAAACCTGCGGACTTCCCACTTCTGTTGTTGAGGAGACCGTAAACGCCGCTGCGGAGCACGCCACGGCTAAGAAGAAAAAAACGGGGATTATACTCGGCATAATCGGCATACTTGCAGTCGTTGCCGCTATCGCCGCCATCCTGATTATTCCCAAGAAGGAGAAGGGCGACCCGATGCACCGCTTCTTCGATGCGCAGGAGAAGTTCATTAAGAATAAGGAACTCGTCGACAGGGGCATCACAGTCGAAAGCCTTATGAGCGGCGAATACAAGCCTGCTGTTCAGAATATCTCGACCGACGCCGAGCTTTCCTTCGAGCTTGATGGGCTCGACCTTGGCGCGCTCGATCTCGATGAGCTTGGGCTGGGAAGTATCGATCTTTCCGATAAGCTCTCAAAGCTCAGTCTGTTTTTCCAGATCGACAGCAAGGACGGCGAGTCCCTCAGCGGCGTTCAGCTTCGCTACAACGGCTCTTCGATCATCACGGCAACGATCGACAAAACGGAAAAAGGCTTCGGTGTATACATCCCCGAGCTTTCGGATAAGCGCTATGAGCTGACGAGCGATCTTTTGAGCAAGCTCATGGGAAGCAACACCGATGGCGAAGCGCTTGATGTGTTTGATAACGATATCGAAGTTAAATTCGATAGGATCGAGGATCTCAAAAAGAGCTTTGAAGCGCTTAAAAAGGATTATGAGGATATCTTCTACAAGGGCTTTGCCGTCGAAGATTTCGTTCAGAATGACGGCGCATTCAAGCTTGAAAGCCTCGGTGCGGATGCGGGCAATTGCCGCGAGATAACCTACACTCCGAACACCGAAAGGCTCGCAACAATGCTTCCGGTGATGGCGGAGCGCCTTAAGAGCGACAAGGCGCTTTCCAATCATATCCTCACTCTCTTAGAGAGCAGCCTTGGCGAGAGCGGCATGAAGCTCGTTCTTTCCGCGCTTTGCTCAAACGGCGAGATCAAGCTCGGTGAAAACGGCCTGCTCCCCATCTTTGAAAAGATAGCGGGCGCCATCAACAACGACCGCGAGGAGATAGTTAAGGCAATTGAAGAGGCAAAGCTCACCTGGCGCGTAGTGTCAAAGGACGACGAAGTGCTTGCTCAGTACATCGCCTGGGATAAGGGCAGCATCACCTTCGAGGGCTTCGAGCAGAACATCTATTTCGACGTGAAGGACAACGGCAAGAGCGTCATCAATCTTATCACAAACCTCGTCAAGGAGGGTGAGAGGATAAGCGGCACCGCGACTCTGACGGAGGATGGTGGCGCAGTTAAAATGGACGTAACGGTAAACGGATACGATCCCGAAGTCAAGTCCGTTCTCGGCATTCCCTATGGCAGATTCAACATCGATATTATCGGTGCAGATGGTTCTAAGCTCGGCGTTGTGATCGAGGTTGGAGAGAGCATCAAGGGCGGAAGCGATCACAAGGTTACGATCAGCGGCCTCAGCGTCGTTGCCGGAGAAAATGCTCCCGACAGCATCGGCTTCAATCTTCATACCACCGATAAGGAATCGACCGTTGAAAGAGCGACTGCCGACGCCGTTCGCGTTGAATCGGAGGAACAGCTCAACTCCATCATGGAGGAAATGTCCGAAAATCTCTCGGGCGTTATGATGAAGCTCATGCTTGCGCTCATGTTCTGACGCTCCGTTGACAAAAGCTACATAAACAGCGGTTTACTCTATGGAGCGAGTTGCGATAAGAATCGAAAATATTGAAAAACGCTACGGCTCCGAACAGGTTTTGGGGTCGCTTTCCCTTTCCGTTGAGGGCGGGGAGATAGTGGGCATCGTCGGCGCGAACGGAGCGGGCAAGAGCACGCTTCTTCGCATACTCGCGGGCGCGGAAAAGCCCGACGGCGGAAGTGTTCGCCTTGAAAACATCGGAAAGGACGAAACCGGCTACGTTCCGCAGGAGCTTGCGCTGTATGAAAGCCTGACGGGTAGGCAGAATCTCAACTACTGGGCCGCGGCCGCAGGGGTTTTCATGAAGCGCCGCCGCGTTCGCGTTCGCTACCTTCTCGAGCTTGTCAATCTAACCGACAAGGCGGACAAGCCCGTTTCCTCATACTCGGGAGGCATGAAGCGCAGGCTGAATCTTGCCTGCGCCCTTATCGGAGACGTGAAGCTCCTTCTGCTCGACGAGCCCACCGTCGGCGCGGACGCCGCGTCCGTGGAGCTGATGCTCGAGGCCGTAAAGCGGCTTGCCGAAAAGGGCTGTGCCGTGCTGCTCGTTTCTCATCATACCGATGAGATAAAGCGGCTCTGCACTCGAACCGTTGAGCTCAGAAAGGGCAGGATAGAATGAGAAGCCTTCGCGCCTGCATCTATAAGGATATCCGCCTTTTTCTGACCGCGAGCGGGATATTGAGTCTGCTTCTGCCCGTGCTCGTCGCCGCCGCGCTGATGCTCGGCTTGAACGACGCGCAGGACGCAAACACGAGCGTCAAGCCCTTCGAGATAGCCGTCTACGACCGCGACGACACGCTCATGTCGCGAACGCTCGTCGGTCAGCTTCGCAATGTGGAGCTGATCTCAAAGGTAAGGCTCTATACCGATAAAAGCATCGCCTCGGACGGTGCCGCGCTCATCGATGAAAGCGGCGCTCTGATCGCGGAGAGCGGGCTTTTCGCAGACGCGCTCTTCAAGGACTGCGCGGTCGTGATGGTGCTTCCGCTCGACTTTTTCTACGACGCTTATACGGGGGAAGAGGAGCCGGTGCGCATCATCCTAAACGGCGATATGCCTCTTGAAAGCGCGCTTGCATCCTCGATGGCATCTTCCGTTTCGGGCATACTCAAGAGCGAACGCGCCGCGTGGTATGCCGCATACTCAGTCAAAGCGGGCGGCAAATTCGATCGGGTGGATTTTGAGCGCTTCTGCGCGAATTCTGCCGAGACGATACTCGACAATGCCCTTGGAAGACTCAACGTGTTTGAAAACCCAGATGCTCGAGCGGAGCTTAGCGCAAGCGTGAAGGCTCCATTTTTCGTCTGCGCCGCCTCGATGCTGATGCTCTTTGTTTCGGTGGGCGTTCTTAAAACGCTTCTGGAGGAGCGCAGACTCGGCCTTTACGATAGATTTGTTTCCGTCGGCGGGAGTCTGTTGGAACTGATCCTTTCAAAATTCATAACCTCGGCGGTTTTTTGCGCTATCGGCGTTGTGCCGCTTTATTTCATCCTAAAGCCGGATCTTATCGGCGGCATCTTCGTGCTTCCGGCTGCGTTCATCGCCTGCTTTTTTATGATGCTCGCTCTGACGAGGCTTGCCTCAAACACCGAAAGCTATCTTCTGATGGGAGGCATACTCACCGCGGCTGTTTTGCTCTTCGGCGGCGTTATCTACCCCGTCAAGCTCTTCCCGCGCTTCGCGGAGCGCATCTCAACTTTGAGCGCGCCCAAATACCTGCTCGCGGGGCTTGAAAAGGCCGAACTTTCGTCTTCCGTTATACCGCTGTGCGTTATAGCCGCAATTTGCCTTGCCGCGTTTCTCATAATCGAGATCGTGTCGAAAGGCTCACGGCGTGTGAAGCGGGGAAGGAGAGCTGCATGAAAACTCTTTTCAGATCGCTTCTGCTCGCCGCAAAAAAGCTTTCCGCGATGGCGGGAGGGCTTCTTCCGCTTACGATCGCGCTCGCTGCGGCGCTCGTCATGTTCTTTACCGCAAATCGCGCGCTGAACACGCGCGCTCCTGTTTCTCTTCGCATCGGCTGTGTTGACCTTGATAAAACCGAGGTATCCGCCGAGCTCATCTCCGCGATAAAAAGCGCAAACGGATCCTCGGTGGAGCTGATCGAGTGCGCGGATATCGAGCAGGTAAACAAACTGATGGACGGAGCAAGGATCGAAGGCGCGCTCATCATATCTGAGTTGCTCGAGGATAACCTGAGAAACGGCGAAGCTGCGCTTGAATACCTTCCCGCAATGGGCTCATCCTCCGCGCAGGCGGCGAGGGAGCTTATCGCCGGCGAGGCAGTGACGCTCGGAAGCGTGCTTAGAGCCGAAAAGTATTTTGAAAAGCTGACGGGCTGGGCGCCGACCGCCGAAGAAAAGCGCGCGCTCTACGAAGAATACCGCTTGGAACGCGAGCGAGAGGGCTCCGCCGTCGATAGGCAGAGCGTGTTTTCGGACGGCTCCGATAAAAAAGCTGCCGAAACGGAAATCCTCGGCGCATTCTACGCAAGATACTCGGGTTTTTCGGCGTTCGTCATAATGCTCGTTCTTTTGATGCTCGGCGCGTTTTCGTGCTCGAAGGACGAAAAAAACTCCTCTGAGCGCATACGCTCGTACTCGTTTGGAAGGAGCATGGGTTTTCTGTCAAACCTCTTTGCGCTGATGCTGCTCGGCCTTCTTATGCTCGCGCTTTCGTTCATCCCTTCGCGCGGGGCAAGCCTAATCAAGATCGGCGCGGGGATTGCGTATGTTTTCTGCGCTTCCGCGCTTTCGCTCCTGCTCGGCGGGCTTTCGGGTTCCGCGCGTGCGGAGCTATCCTCACCGCTGATCGCGTTTTTGACGGCGCTCGCGGGCGGCTGCTTTGCGGACGTCTCAGCGCTCGGCCCGTCCTTCAAAACGCTTTCGCTCTGCACTCCGCAGGGGCAGTATCTTGCGGCTCTGAACGGTGAAGCGCAATTTATCCCCGTTCTTGTTGCTCTGGGGCTCATTCTGCTTCTTCTGTCACGCTTTCTTGAGCGCGCCGCGAATAGGGCGGTTCAAGCTCGCTGATATCGTTTATCAGCCCCCCTTCAAACTCGAATACGTATGCTTTTGCGCGCCCTTCCACAACGGCTCCGACCGTGGGAGGGTCGCTTTTTTTTGCAAACGGAGCGGGTCTTGCTTCATCAAAATCGCCGAAAAATTCGCAGAGCCCATAAAAGTCGAGTCCCTCGGAAAGCGCAGGGGAGAGAAGTGCCATCGCCTCATCCTTCCTTTCAAGAAGAACGCACTCCATCAGCGCAAGCGCGGTTTCCTCTTCGCTTTCGGGACGACGCGCGGGATGAGTGAAGAAGCCGAGCTCGCCGATGCCGGCGCCTTCGTCCGCATCCGCATCATCGCAAAACGGGCGCAAACCCTCTATTGTCAACTCGTATTTCAGCCTTTGCTGATGCAAATGCACCGTATCAAGCTCGTTTATCGCAACGAGATAGCCGTTCTCGATAAAACAGCGGCCGCCTCGGATTTCGCCGATAAGCTCAAAGCTTTCGTTGAAGATAATGAGCTTTTCGCTCGCGCTCTCTCGGTTTTTAAATTGTGAGCTTCCGCCGCATCCCGAAGCATGAACGATCAGCACTCGCTCGAAGCCGACGTCGAGCAAGCGAAGCGAGCCGGTTTCGCCGCTGCCGAGAAAATAGCCCCTTTCGCCGCCGTTTTCGCGAACGCTCAGCCTCAATCCACAGTCGCGATACAAGTTGAGCTCCGTGCGATCCTTTGAGCTTCGCTCAACTTGGAGCATGTCTAATTCGCATGGCTCGAGAATGCGTTCCGATTCAGGGTATTCGGGAATAAGCTCTAAGATCGGTTCGACTGCGCTGTTTTCCGACCCTTCGCCGCTCCAATCAATTACGCGAAGATAGTCACCTTCGATTTTTGCGTCAAGAAACAATTCGCCGCTTCTGCGTAAAATGGTAAGCGCGGCGCATATTGGCTTGCAGCTGCTCCCTGCTGGCGAAAGAAGCAGAAGTGCGCTCGCTGATTCGGATCCATTTGAGGTAGACTCAAAGAATTCATCCGTGCCGAAACGGAAAACAGTTGTATCCGTACCAGCTCGGAAAAACCTTTCGGCGTGTATGGAGACTGCGGAGGGTATCTCACTTGTTATGTAGATCTGCATCTTTGCGTTGCTCCGAAGTTTTTTGCGGCAAATGCAGGTTTATGCCGCTTCGATCAATACTTTATTTGAGAATAAAGCATACTATTACCTGTCAGTAATTGAAATGACGGCAAGAATATGGTAAAATGTAACAATGCGTTTGTACTTTCGACAAAACTCCACAAAAGTTCTGCCGAAAGCCGATACAAATGCATGTAAAACTATAATAAGATTTTAATGAATAGATATTTGGAGGGAAAAATGCTTGTTCTTTTCACCGATACCGATACCGATATGACCCCTAAGATGGCCGAGAAATACGGCTATAGGCTTATCAGCATGCCATACAGCATCGACGGCGAAAAAAATATCTATCCTTACGTGGATTTTGACGAGTTCGATGCGCATTCCTTTTACGACACTCTTCGCAGCGGCGTTGTTCCGAAAACCAGCGCTCTTAACGTGGATGAATACAAGGAGTACTTCGAGCCCATCTTCGCAAACGGCGACGATATCTTCTATCTGCATTTTTCAAAGAATATGAGCGGCACATTCAACGCGATGGATATCGCGGTGCGCGAGCTGCTTGAAAAATACCCCGAGTGCAAATTCGATTCGATCGACACCAACGGCATATCGATCGGAAGCCTGATAATGCTCGAAAAGGCCGGCGAAATGTATAAGCGCGGCGCGAGCGTTGAGGAGATAAAGCGGTTCGTTGAGGAGGAGAATCTACGCTATGCGATCTATTTCTTTGCGGACGACCTTTCCTTCTTTAAGCGCAGCGGCAGGGTCTCGGGTCTGGCGGGCGCAATGGGAACGCTTCTTTCGATCCGCCCGATAATGCATATCAACAGCGAGGGTAAGCTCGTCAGCATCGGCAAGGAGAAGGGGCGCAAAAAGGCGCTTGAAAAGCTCATTTCGACCGTATCAGAGCTCGGCGATGAGGTCGAAAAGCACAGGATAATCATTACCCATACCGACGCGCCAGAGCTTGTGGATGATGCCGTTCGCATGCTGCACGAGTGTTTCGGCGAAGCCCTCGATATAGAGATAGTGGACGTCAACCCGACCGTAGGCTGTCATTGCGGGCCGAATACCATCGGAATCTGCTTCCACGCTAAGCACAGATAACAGGTAAAAATGATGGTCGTTATCGAAGAGGTCAAAACAAAAAAACAGCAGAGGGAGTTCTTGAACTTCCCGCTGAAAATGTATAAGGATAATCCATGTTTCGTTCCGCCGCTCTACGGCGACGAAAAAAAGATCTTCAGTAAGGATTACGTCTATTATGACACCTGCGACGCGGTCTATTATAATGCCTATATGGACGGCAAGATGGTCGGGCGCATCAGCGGCATACTTCAAATGGTAAGCAACGAAAAGCGCAATGAAAAGCGCGTTCGCTTCACCCGCTTCGATTCGATAGACGACCAAAGCGTTGCCGATGCGCTCTTTGCCGCCGTTGAAAAATGGGCGAAGGGGAAGGGGATGGACACGGTCTGCGGTCCTTTGGGCTTTTCCGACCTCGAGCGCGAGGGTCTGCTCGTTGAGGGCTTCGACCAGCTTTCCACCTTTGAGGAGCAGTACAACGCCGAATACTACGGCAGGCTTATCGAAAACTGCGGCTACGCAAAGGAAGTGGACTGGCTCGAAAGCAAGATCTATCTGCCCGACGAACCCGACAAGCGCCTTGAAAAGCTCGGCGAAGGCCTGATGAAGCGCTACAACCTTCATATCGGCGAGGCGAAGAACCCGCGCGATTTCATCAACAGATACGGCGACGACCTCTTCGCTCTACTCGACGTTGCCTACGAGGATATCTACGGCACCGTGCCCTTTACGGACGGCATGAAGAAGATGATGATCGATAATTTCCTCATGATTGTTGATCTAAAAAAGACCGCAGTCATTCTGGATGAAAACAATAAGCTCGTATGCCTCGGAGTGAGCTTCCCGTCCATTGCCAAGGCGGTGCAGAAGTCGGGCGGCAGGCTGACTCCGCTGACGCTTATAAAACTGCTCACATCGATAAAGAAGCCCGAGATACTCGACCTCGGCCTCGTCGCCGTCGCGCCCGAATATGCAAACAAGGGAGTGGGCGGCATAGTTTCCGCATACCTGATGCGCCTGCTTCGCGAGAGCGGCGTTGAATACGCCGAGACCAATCTCAATCTTGAGAGCAACCATGCCATATTGAACCAATGGAAGCGCTTTAAATCCGTTCAGCATAAGCGCAGAAGGGCGTATGTGAAGCGGCTCGTCTAGTAAAAGCTATTCAGAAATTATAGAATATCATAAGCGCATCGGTCGCCCGATGCGCTTTTCCGGCTCAATGTCAATAGTTGGGGTTGAGCATGTAGAAAGAGTTTTCGTAACCTGTGCCCCGCGGGGCACAGGTTACGTTGCGTTTGCGGTGAGCAATATGCGCTGGCGCATATTTTTGAAGCTGCGATAGCCGAAGGCTAT
>JAFZJT010000274.1 GCA_017553815.1 Clostridia bacterium | reverse complement strand
CTTCAAGGCGCGGAAGAGCCGAAGCGGGCAGGCTTACAAGCGCAAAAATAAGCGCAAGAGCAAAGGAAATAACGGCCTTGTGCTGTTTTTTCATTTATTTTCCCTCCTCAATATTAGAATGCGTATACAGTATACCCCCCCGCTATTTTGTCAATACCTAATATTAGTTTTATTATGAACTTTTCTTGACATTTTGCCGCAAAAAACGCCAAACCGCGCCCCTTTTTCTTCGGGGCGCGGATAGTATCTGCGTTATTCTGTTTTTATTTAATAAAGGCTTACTCGATATAATCCTTCAGCCTCTTGCTCCTGGAGGGGTGCTTGAGCTTACGGAGCGCCTTGGCTTCGATCTGGCGGATGCGCTCGCGGGTTACGTTGAACTCCTTGCCAACGTCCTCAAGGGTGCGGTTCCTGCCGTCGATAAGGCCGTAACGGAGCCTAAGTACCCTTGCTTCGCGCGGGGTGAGCGTATTGAGCACCTCGGCGAGCTGCTTTTGGAGCATCGCGTGGGTGGCCATGCTGTCCGGCGCGGGGGCATCGTCGTCGGGGATGAAGTCGCCAAGGTGGCTGTCCTCCTCCTCGCCGATGGGCGTTTCGAGGGATACGGGCTCCTGCGCTATCTTGATTATCTCGCGCACCTTTTCCTCGCTGTAGCCCATCTCCTCGGCGATCTCGTCGGGTCGGGGCTCCCTGCCAAGCTCCTGAAGAAGCTGACGGTTAACGCGAACGAGCTTATTGATGGTTTCGACCATGTGAACGGGGATGCGGATGGTGCGCGCCTGATCGGCGATTGCGCGGGTTATGGCCTGGCGGATCCACCATGTGGCATAGGTGGAGAACTTATAGCCCTTCTGATAGTCGAACTTATCCACGGCCTTGATAAGACCGAGATTGCCCTCCTGGATCAGGTCGAGGAACTGCATTCCCCTGCCGACGTAGCGCTTTGCAACGGAAACAACGAGGCGCAGGTTCGCTTCGGTGAGCTGCTGCTTTGCCTCCTCGTCGCCGTCCGCCATGCGCTGGGCGATCTCCTTCTCCTCGGGTTCACTAAGAAGCGGCACCTTGCCGATATCCTTGAGGTACATGCGAACGGGGTCGTCTATCGAGATGCCCTCGGAAGCCGCCATCTTCGCGGTTATCTCAACGGTTTCATCCGCCGCGATCTCAACGGGGTCAACCTCCTCCACAACGTCGATATTTGCGTCCTCAAAGCGGTCGTAAACGTCCTCCATCTGCTCAACGTCCAGCTCCAAAAGATCGCCGCCGAGCGTGTCGATAACCTCCTTATAGGTCAGCTCTCCCTTGTCCTTGCCGCGCTCAATGAGCTCGTCCACCTTGTGCATCGGGTTGCGTCTTTCTTCGTTAGCCATATATGTACCTCCTTGGTTTTTTGCCTTGGTAAAAAAGTTTTTCGCGCCTCGCATTTGGGGCGGTTCTCAGCCCCGCTTGAGCCGCCGTATCTCGATAAGAAGCTCCGATTGCTCCTTTATCAGTTCGGCGCGTTTTTGCGGGTCGGTTTCGTTTTTAACGCGCTCGGAGAGCGCAAGAAGCCTCGCCTCGCCGTTTTCAAGCTCGAGCGCTCGAATGCACTCCCGAGCCATCTCAACCGGATCTTCTATCTCCTCCGTCTGCGACGCCGCGCTTCCCGCCGCGTCGGACGAGCGCTCCTCAAGCTCCGAAAGGATAAGCCTTATATCCTCTTTTTCGTTTTTCTTATCGGCCTGCGCAAGCTTTTCTATGAGCTCCGCAAGCCCCGCATCGGTGAAAAGCGCCGTTGTGTAGCCCGAAAGCTGAGTGATCCTCGCTCGCGCTTCCTTCGATGCAAGCATACAGGCGGCGAGCAGTATCTCGGTCTTCTGCCTTTTATCGAAATCGCGCTGCCTCTTGTAGCCGCTTGAAACGAGCCTTTGGGGTTCGTTTTCCGCTTCGGAAACCGCCGCAACGCCACATTGCTCGCGGATAACGTCCATCCCGATGCCGCTTCGCTCGGAAACCACTTTAACGTAGCGGTCGCGCTCCACGGGATCGAGCCTTGAAAGCAGCGCACAGGCCCTTTCGGCGTATCTCTGCCTGCCGTCCGCGGTGGAAAGGCCCGTTTCGCCTTCGATATAGTTCAATTTGAACTGCACCGCAGTTATCGTTGAATCCTTGAGGGCAAGGAACGCTTCCCTGCCGTATTTTCTGATGAATTCATCGGGATCGAGCCCGCCGGGGATCACCATGACGCGGGGCTCGACCGAGCTTTCGGAGAGTATGTCCACTCCGCGAAGCATCGCCTTCTGCCCCGCCGCGTCGCCGTCGTAGGCATAGACCGCACGCTTTGCGTATCTGCCGATCAGCTTCGCCTGATTGCTCGTCAGCGCCGTTCCGAGCGACGCCACGGCATTGTCCACACTGTGCTGATGGAGACTGATAACGTCCATATAGCCCTCGCACATGATCAGCTCGTCGAGCTTCTTGCCCTTCATCATGTTTATGGCGTAGACGTTGTGCCGCTTGTTGTAAATAAGCGTGTCGCCCGTGTTCATGTACTTGGGCTCGCCGCCCGCGTCGAGCGTTCTTCCGCCGAAGGCGAGCACCCTTCCGCGCTCGTTTATAACGGGAAACATCAGCCTGTCATGGAAAAAATCGAAGGTTTTGCTTTCATCCTGCCTGCCCTTTATGCAGAGGCCGGCCTTTATCAGCTCATCCCTCGTGAAGCCGAGCGAGCTTAGATGGCCAAACAGCGCGTCCCAATCCGCAGGCGAATACCCGAGGCCGAAGCGAACCGCCGTTTTGCCGTCGATCCCGCGGCTTAAAAGATAGCTTCTCGCCCTTGCGCCCTGCTCCGATAAAAGCATTTCGCAATAGAATTTTGCGGCGGCTTTGTTTGCGTCGTACAGTCTGTCGCGAAGCGCCTTTTCGGCGCGAAGCTTTTCGTCGTTTATTTCGTTGGGCATCTCCATGCCCGCGCGCTGGGCGAGGAAGCGCACCGCGTCCGAATACGGCAGATTCTCCGCCTGCATGATGAACTGGATGACGCTGCCTCCCGCCTTGCAGCTGAAGCAGTGGAAGAGCTGTTTATCGGGCGAGACCGAGAATGAAGCAGCGCGCTCCGGATGGAACGGGCACAGCCCCCACAGTCTGCCGCCCTTCGGCGAAAGATGCGTGTATTCCGAGATAACGGAAACGATCTCGTTTTTATTCATAAGATCGTTCATCCAATGCTCGGGAAATGCCATGCTTCTCTCACCACGCTTTTAAGGGAAAAATAGGAGCGGAAGCCGCGCGCCGAGTTCGCAGTGCCGCGCAAATTTCGCTCGATATTACTATAATACTGCATGAAGCCGAAATCTCCTGCTCCCATCAAGCGTTTTTTCGGCTTTTTTCGATATATTTTCACTCCGAGGTGTTAAAGTATGTTTCCAAGCGTGGCGGTGTTGTTTTCCCTGAGAAGATGGAGCGTGACCCTAAGGGTCGCGAGCGCTTCGATGTAGTCGTCCCTCTCGCCGTTCGCGCCGAGCGACGCAAGCTCGCCCGAGCAGCGCAGAAGGTCGATTATATCCCTATGGCTGGCGTAAATCATCAGCGCATTCTCGTTCTCGTGCAGTATCGCGTCGATCTCCTTCCCCGCCCTGCCAACCGTTTCAAAATCGCCTGAATGCGCCGCGCCCATCGCCTCGTCGATCAGTGGATAGAGCTTATTCTCAAGCTCCGACAGACTGCGTTTTGAAAAAAAGAATATCGCCGCGAGCAGTAAGGCGGAGAGTATCAGCGCCGCCGCGCTTGCTCTGCTCCTTGCGCGAAGCTGTTTTTCGACCTCCGAGCCCGAATTCTTTTTCCTTGCGCCTTTCAAATTTCATCCTCCGTACTTATTCTTAACCGTATCGTAATTCACCGTTTTCACGCCCGCTCCCCGCTTTCCATTGCCGAGTTTTGTTTGGATAAGGAGCATGCCGTTTGAATCGAGCGAAGCAAAGAGGCAGTCTGAAAGAGCCGCTATCCCCCGCCCTTTTAGTATTTTTTCGAGCTTTTCCCGGCTTATCCTCGCTTCCTTTGCCGCGGTTTCATCGAATTTGCCGTCCGCGACGAGCATACTGTCGGGCTTTGCCGCTTTCGCTTGCAGCTTGAGATCCCTGTTCGTAGGCTGCTGATGCTCGCCTTTAAGAAGCACGCTCAGGCTGCCGTTGGTTTCGAGTATCGCGTATTCGACCTCGGAGAGTGAAAAAACATCCTTCAGCCTCAGCTGCTCGCAAAGGTCGGAAAGGCTGTAGTTCGCGCTGCGCATAACGTCTTCGCGAAGCACACCTTTTTCTATTACGATGAGCGGGCTTCCGCAAACGAGCCTTCTTATGCGCTCGCTCTTGAGCGAAGCGTGGGCAACGAGCTTCTGCACTATGAAAAGCCCGATTATCGGCACAACGCCGTAGAAGAGCGGCACGGCGGGCTCGCTCATCGGTATCGAGGCGAGGTTGGCGATGAGAAGCGTTACGGCGAGGTCGAAGGGTTGCATCTCGTTTATCTGGCGCTTCCCCATCAGCCTGAGCACCGCGAACATAAGCGTATAAACTATCAGAGTTCTGATAAAAAGCGTGGACATTGGCTTGCTCCGTTTCCCTCATACTAACTTATACTAATTCTGCGCGGTTTTCAAATAAAAATGCGGATATAAACGAAAAATGCGCCGATGAGGCTTTAGGCTCCACATCGGCGCATAGGCTATGCGTTATTTTTCCATCGGTTCAATCAGTCGGTTCAGTCAATTATCCGTCTCGGAGCGCTTATCACGCGCCATGAGCCACATCACGGCTTCCTTAGGATCCATGCCGCTGAAGACGACGTCGTTCACGCGCTCGGTTATCGGCATCTCCACGCCGAATTCATCCTTGAGCTGCATCGCGGCGGGCAGCGCGTTTATGCCCTCCACGACCATGCCGACCTCCTTTATCGCCTCCTCGGCGGAAAGACCCTGCCCGAGCAGCTTGCCGCAGCGGTTGTTGCGGCTGTGCTCGCTGGTGGCGGTCACGATCAAATCGCCCATGCCCGCAAGCCCCGAGAAGGTGGATTCGGAGCAGCCCATGCGAACGCCGAGGCGCTTTATCTCGGCAAGCCCGCGCGTTATCAGCGCGGCGCGCGTATTGTCGCCAAAGCCGAGCCCCGAGGAGATTCCGCAGGCGAGCGCCATGATATTTTTGAGTGCGCCGCAGAGCTCCACGCCCTCCACGTCGAAATGGGTGTAGACCCTCATGCAATCGTTTGTGAAGGCATCCTGCGCCTTTTCCGCCGCCTCGGCGTCGATGCTTGCCGCAACTATGGTGGTTGGCAGGTCCCTCGCCACCTCTTCGGCATGGGATGGACCCGAGAGCGCAACCACGCTGTTTTCAAACTTGCCGTGCTTGGAAAGCTCGTCGTGGATAACCTGAGTCATCGTCAGATGGCTGTTTGGCTCGATGCCCTTTGCAACGTCTATAAGTATCTGATCGCTCGTTATGAACGGCGCCGCCGAAGCCACGGTGGAGCGGATATAGACCGAGGGCGTGGAAAACACTATGAGCTCCGCGTTTTTGCAGGCTTCATCGATATTTTTCGTGAACACTATCGCCTCGGGCAGCTCAACGCCGGGCAGATTGATATGCTCCCTCTTTGAGTTCAGCATATCTATCTCCTCGCTCAAAGCCGACCAGGCATAGACCTCGTGTTCGTTATTTGCAAGCATTCGCGCGAGCGCTGTTCCCCAAGTGCCCGTGCCGAGAATCGCTATTTTCACAGCTAACCTCCATGCGCATATTCTGGCTGCGCTTTTTCAAAACAACGGTATGCGCAGCCTCGCACAAATACATTATACCATGTTTTGCCGAGTTCCTCAATGGGAAAACGGCGCAAAAAGGGGCGCTAACCGTGCGCTCACTTCACATAATCGAAGCCCGGGCATATTCGTGCCGGGCTTCGGTTTCATCATTACGGATTCGCTTTCTTTGCATATTCATCCATTGTGGTGAATTCGCAGTTTGCGAGTATGTCCACCGCCTCTTTCACGGAAAGATTATTCGTCGTGATTCGTATCTTGTGCGAGCGTATGTTTGTAAAGAACATGGAAACATTTGGATACTCCGGGTAGTTGAGTGCCCCACCACTAAGATATATCAGTTCGGGGCTGCGCGTATCGGTAAGCTCGATAAGACCACCGGCTTGCTCCGCTTCCTTGCGTTCGGCTTCCGCATCGCTGCCCGTCATCGCGACTTGGAATCCGAAAACGCGATCTTCATCCGCTTTATCCAAGAAGCCAACGGAAAAAAGGTTTTTTGAATAATCAAATTCAAAACATTTCATCTCAAACCCGTCGACGGGAATGAATGGCAAAGCGTTGATATCCTCAAGCGCTTTGATCGCATCCGCTTTCGTTTTAATGCCGCTTGCAAAGAAGTTTTTGTAAAGAAATTCTTCACATTCAGCATCGTCAAGTTCGATGGACGAGGCAAACAAAAAATATTCTTCAACGCTGCGAAGGATAAGACGATCATGGGGCTCGCCATATCTGAATTGATTCTCCGTCGGCGCAACTGTCGGGTTGGCGGTCGGCAAAGAGGGCGTGTCAACAACATCCGCAGGCTTGCGGCAGGCAAGGGTGGCAAGTGTGGACATGAGTGTAACGGCTATGCCGATAATAATGATTCTTTTCATGTTTTTTCTCCTTGTTATATATTAGTGATGACTGTCTACATGCGCTTGTATTGTTAATAAACACTGTTGACAGTACGGCACGTGGGCATCCATCTGATCGTTATAATAAACATGGTGCATAATACACTCATTATTGGCTTGAGCGGCTAGCCAATATCTGCACTTCCAACAACCCACGTGGGTGCATACATGGCTCTTTCCGCAAGTAGCAGGACTATTACAACTACACTCGTAATCTTCATTGCATATATAATGATCCGGCGCCCCAAGCTGATGACTCAATTCATGCGTTAAAGAGAACTTTAACCTATTGCTGTCACGCTGCAACATAAAAATCGAATGATATGCGGAAAAAGAACGATTGTCGTCAATATCGTCGTCTGTTATTCTGTGCCCGGTCCAGTATGCGGTCGTTGTATACATATTTCCTGGGTAGGCATTCAGAAACCATTGAGCCATCGAGCCAGCATCGGTACAATTGGTATACAGCGAATCAATATTATCCATTGTTACATTCCCCTTAATCGCATCGATTGGCGAAAGAATCTTGTTCACATTATACTGCACCCTCAAGCCGAACAAGTCGAAGTACTTGCTTTTTACAAAGAACAAGTACCTCCATATCACTATAGTACTCTCGAGGTCACTCATGCCGTGGTAGACGCTGAACCCTGAATCAAAGTATGAATTGATAATGAGTCCAAGTCTTGGTTCGGGCACAGGTTCTGGTGTGGGCGCGGGAAAAGGAGTAGGTGTCGGAGTAGGCGTTGGTGTCGGAGTAGGTGTCGGAGTCGGAGTAGGCGTTGGAGTAGGCGGCACCTTTTTAATAACCGACATAGACACGTAGCCGCTTTCACCGCCGTAGTTAACGTGCGCCCAAGTGCTGCTTGCAGCGGATACGCTGAAGCTTGAGCCTTTAGGGATGCTGCCGATCACGGCGGATTGGGTGCTGTGCCCTGATCGAATATTCACATTACCGCTGGTCGTGTTGGTAGTATATGTTCCCGCGTTGGCGGTTGAACAGCCGCAGCTTGGATTCGTATTGCCCGATACCTTTTTGATAACCGACATGGAAACATAGCCGATGGTTCCGTTATGGTTAACATGAGCCCAAGCGATGCTTGCAAAGTCTACGGTAAAGTATGTTCCGCGCGGAATGCTGCCGATCACGGTTGATTGGGTGCTGTGTGCTGAACGAATATTCACGTTGCCGCTGGTCGTGTTGGTCGTATAGGTTCCCGCATATGCGCTTGAGCAGCCGCAATCAGGGTCGATTATCGGCGGAACATATCTTATTTCTGTCGCTTCATCGCGTGAATCCGGCGCATCATGGCCGGCGCAATCGAAATGACCGTCCGGCGAAT
>JAFZJT010000273.1 GCA_017553815.1 Clostridia bacterium | reverse complement strand
GAGCTGATCGAGTACCTTGACTACTATAATAACCGTCGTATAAAAGCCAAGCTAAAGGGCTTGCCTCCTGCTGTTCACAGAAAGAAAGCCCTCAAAGCTGCTTGATTTAATTCTTTTGTCTAACTTTTTGGGTTCAGATCAAAACGCGCTCCTTTTCAAGTGTTTTTTCGCTGTTTTCTATCAGAGTGTCAGTTCTTTTCGCTCTCGAGATAGGCCTTTCTGCCGTTCTCATAGAGGTTGCTGCCATCGCTGTCGATAACGGCGACAACGGGCAGATCATCCACGACGAGCCTTCTTACGGCCTCAGCGCCAAGGTCCTCGTAGCAAACGACTTCGGCGGACTTGATGCAGCTTGATAAGAGTGCTCCCGCGCCGCCTATCGCGGCAAAGTACACCGCGCCGTGCTTCTTCATAGCCTCAACGACCTCCGCGCCGCGCTTGCCCTTGCCGATCATGCCCGTCTCCCCCGCTGCGATCAGCGCGGGCGAGTATGCGTCCATGCGGTAGCTGGTGGTGGGACCCGCCGAGCCTATGACCTGATCGGGCTTCGCCGGAGTTGGGCCAACGTAATAGATTGTCGCGTTCTCGATATCAAAGGGCAGCTTCTCACCCTTTTCGAGCAGCTCCACAAGGCGCTTATGCGCCGCGTCCCTCGCGGTGTAGATAACGCCGGATAAAAGGCAGCTTTCGCCGCTCTTGATGGTTCTTGCCATTTCCCTTGTGATGGGCAAATCTATCTTTCTTTCCATTGGTTTTTCCTCCGCTTACAGCACCGCGCTCTTATGCCTGGTTACGTGGCAGTTGATATTGACCGCAACGGGCAGACCCGCGATATGGGTGGGCATAGTTTCGATATTCACCGCAAGCGCGGTGGTCCTGCCGCCGAAGCCCTGCGGTCCGATGCCGAGCGCGTTTATCTTTTCGAGCAGTTCGTTTTCAAGCTCCGCATAGAACTCATCCGAATTGCGCTCCTCGGCGCTTCTCATCAGCGCCTTTTTGGCGAGGTAGGCCGCCTTGTCGAAGGTGCCGCCGATGCCTACGCCGACGACTATCGGCGGACAGGGGTTGGGGCCGGCCTCCTCAACGGTCTTGAGCACGAACGCCTTCACGCCTTCAACGCCATCCGAAGGCTTGAGCATCTTTAATTGGCTCATATTCTCGCTGCCAAACCCCTTGGGCGCGACGGTGATCTCTATTTTATCACCGGGAACCAGCTCGGTATAGAGCATCGCGGGGGTGTTGTCTCCCGTGTTGACCCTTTTGAGCGGGTCGCCGACCACGGATTTGCGAAGGTAGCCCTTGCCGTAGCCATTTTTAACGCCCTCGTTCACGGCCTCGGCGAGGTTGCCGACGATATGCACGTCCTGCCCTATTCTCAGGAAAACGCAGCAAACGCCCGTGTCCTGGCAAATCGGCATATTATCCCTCTCGGCGATGCCGTAGTTTTCGATTATCTTATCGAGGATGCCCTGCGCGGTCGCCCAGTTTTCCTCGGCCCTCGCCTTTTCTATCCTCGACTTTATATCGGCGGGCAGGAAGCAGTTTGCTTCAACTGCAAGCGCCGCAACGGTCTTAGTTATAAGCTTTGCGTCTATTTCTCTCATAATTTCACCTATACTCTATTAAAATTCCTTTACCTCGCGTATTCTGTCGATAACGGTACCGTCGCGGTAGATGACCTCCGCAACGACTCTTTCGCCGATAGCGGGCTTCATCGGAACGCCGCTTCTATCCTCGGCAAGCGCCTTGAGCTCGCGTATGTCGAGCACCTTAACGCCCGAATCGATGAGCCTTTGACGCAGCTCAACGTTCTTCGGGTTGACTGCCACGCCTTTTTGGGTAACGAGCACGTCTATCGTGCTGCCCGGAGTGGAGATGCAGTTCACTCTATCGGTCACGATCGGCAGCCTTGCCCTTGAGAGCGGCGCGATTATCATCGCAAGCTTCGCGCCCGCCGCGGTGTCGCTGTGTCCGCCGCTGCCGCCCATGATGCGACCGTTGGAATCGGTATGAACGTTTATATTGAAATCAACGTCTATCTCCGTTGCGCCGAGGATGACCACGTCGAGGCTGTCCACCACCGCGCTCTTTGCAAAGGGCGAGGCGTACAGCGAAGCGGATATCTCGCTGTGCTTCGGGTTGTTTCTTATCGACTCAACGGCGCGAAGGTCGAAGCATTGAACGTCCAGAAGCGATTCAAAGCAACCCTCCTCGAGCATATCGACCATATAGCCCGTTATGCCGCCGAGGCCGAAGCTTCCGCGGATATTCTCCTTGAGCATCACGTCCTTTAGGTATTTTGCCGCCGCGAGCGATGCGCCGCCCGCGCCCGTTTGGAACGAGAAGCCGTCCTTGAGTAGGCCGGAGCCCTTGATAACGTCCACCGCCGTCTGCGCCATCAAAAGGCCGACGGGGTCGCGGGTTATCTTGGTGGTGCCCGAAACGATGCCCTTCGGGTCGCCGATGGAATCGACCACCACGACCGCATCCACGTCCGTTTCGGGGATGGAGCGCGTTACGAGCGGGTAGGGATGAAGCTCGTCGGTTATGACGACCACGAATTTGGCGCACCTTGCGTCGGGCATGGCGTAGCCGAGCGAGCCGCAGGCGGATTTGCCGATTTTCCCGGTGCAGTTGCCCATATTATCCGAAGCGGGCGCGGCGATGAAGGCAACGTCGATGGGCGTTTTGCCGCTCTCGATGTCGGCGGGTCTGCCGCCGTGCGTGCGGAACTGAACCGGGTTTTTCATATTGCCCGCGGAGATAAATCTGCCGAGCTCCTGCGACATATAGTCGGTTTGAATCGTAGAAATCACGCCGGTGTGGATATGCTCCTTGAGCGGACGGTGCGCGTCGAAAAGCGAGCTTGCGTTGACGGTCAGCTCCTTTATCCCGAGCTCCGCGATGGCTTCCATCACCATATTCAGCACGAAATCGCCGTTGCGAAGGTGATGATGGAAGGAAACGGTCATGCCGCTTTTAAGGCCGCTCGCCTCGACGGCCTGCTTTATGGATAAAACGAGTTTTCCCTTATTCATTGTAGTCTTCCTCCACAAGTCCGAGCTGTTTTGCGGCCGCAAGAGTCTGCCTCGCCCTCTCAACGATGGGCTTGTCTATCATCTTGCCGCGAAGGGAAACGGCGCCCTTGCCCTGCTCTTTGCCTATCCTTATCGCCTCGAAAACAAGCTTGGCATATTCGATATCCTTCTCGGACGGGCTGAACACCGCGTTTATCACCTTAACGTGGCGCGGAGCTATCGCGGATTTACCCGTGAAGCCGAGGCTCTTTGCATACTGCGCGTCGATCTCGATGCCCTCGTCGTCGTTCACGTCGGTAAACGGCGTGTCGTACACGTCCACACCCGCTGCGCGCGCCGCCATCACGAGACGCTTTCTTGCATAGTCGATCTCGTTGCCGACCTTCGTGCGCTTACAGCGAAGGTCCGCCGTAAGGTCCTCGCCACCGAGGAAGATAGCCGCAACGCGCGGACAGGCAGATGCGATGGCAAACGCGTTTTCAACGCCGAGCGCGGTCTCGATGAGCGGGATGAGCCTGACCGTGCCGACCTCGATACCGTTTCGGGCTTCGACCTCGGCGATGTACTCATCCACCGTTCGGATATCCTCCGCACAACTCGCCTTGGGGGGCATGATGAGGTTCGGGCGAAGCGGGATTATCGCGTCCAAATCGTGCTTCCAATATTCGGTGTCGATGGAATTGATGCGAACCGTTATCTCAACACCCTTGAAGCCCATATCCTTGAGGGCGCTTCGAACGAGCAGGCGCGCCGAATCCTTTTCATCGGGGGATACGGCGTCCTCAAGGTCGAGAATGATGGAGTCCGCACCGAGGCTGTCGCCGTTTATTATCATGTTCGGCGTGTTGCCCGGCAAAAAAAGCATGCTTCTGCGCATTTTTACTTCCTTTCGGCGGGGCGCTTTACCAAGATGCGCCGCCGCAGTAAGATTTTGCATACATAGCTATTATAAACCCGTTTTGATTTGGATTCAATAGTAAAACTTGCAAATAGTTGCCAAAAACCGAATATGTTCTCTCTCCATGTCGGTCGGTTAGTGCGCATGTATTTTTCCCGGTCAAAATGCATAGCTTAGTACTGCCGACGTACATGCTGTTACGGCAATAAGCTCGACGGAGGAGAAAATTGAACGTTTATATCGACTCAAGGGTCTTGGATATCGCCTGCTACATAATCGAAACCGGGGCGACCG
>JAFZJT010000272.1 GCA_017553815.1 Clostridia bacterium | reverse complement strand
GCGCCAACGTATATTCGCCCATAGCCTGATACAATCCGGCGATATTGTTGTACGGTCCCGCAGTATCGGGATGCTCCTTGCCAAGCACCTTTTCAAATATCGCAAGCGCCTTTTTACAATACCCCAGAGCCTGCTCATTTTCGCCCATAGCCTGATACAATACGGCGATATTGTTGTACGTTGTTGCAGTAGACGGATGCTCCTTGCCAAGCACCTTTTCAGTTATAGCCAAATCCGTTTTATAGTACTCCAACGCCTCTGCATATCGTCCCTGCGCTCTCTCGATCAAGCCGGCATTATTTGCTATGTCTCCAAGCAGCGGTTGGTCCTCTTTTAATGAGCGGAGCAGCGCCTTTGCCTGAAGCTGAACCGGCTGGGGCGTATAGCGGCGCTCAACGTCATTCCATACCGAATCCAATTCGTTATTTATCGCCTCCGCGGTATCCTCTATATCGGAATAGCTCGGCTCGATCTTTTGCTTCAGCACCTCGGAGACCACGTTGTGCATGGTATAGCGAAGCGCCTTCTCCCTCAGCCAGCCGAGGCGGGCGAGCTCGTTCAGCGAGTCGTTATCCTCTATCACGCACCAGCGCACAAGCTCGGCGGAGGGAGTATCCGAAACATCGAGCGCGCAGAGCTTTTTCATAAGCGGACTAAGCTCAGAATGGTTTTCAACCACGCCCGCGATATCGTAGAGCTTTTCAAGATGCTCTATGAATCTATGCGCCTCATCAGCATTCTTTCTTGTAACTTTTGCAGCTATGCCCTCAAGGGAAAAGCCCTTCTCCTTCATAGCTTTAAGGATATCGAAAACGCTTCGGCCGGAAGCGCGGCAGGTTTTGGCAAGCAGCTCCAAAGTGAGCGTATGCCCGCCCGCAAGCCTGACTATTTCATTTACGCAGCTAAGCTCCTCCTCGGAATACGCGCACCTTTCGCCGTTCTCCTCATCGATATGGTAGCGGCGAAACAGCTCCGCGCCGTCTTCAACGGTCGGCAGCTCGTATTTTCCGCACCCGCTGGTGTTGAAGTTCTGCCTTGCGGTCATAAGGAGCATTATGCCGGAGGAATTGAAACGCTCAAGCACCTTTGCGGCATCTCCCGCGCTCTGAATATTGTCGAACACAGCGAGCCAATCCTCTTTTTCGCGCAGCTCATTCACCGCGCAGGCGACCTGCTGATTATAATCGGTCGTGCCGGAGGTGCAGTTCGCAAGCGCGGTGTCAACCGAATTCGAGCAATCGAAAAACACGGCTTTTCCAAAGAATCTATCTTGGGCGAGCTTCAGCGCGAATTCGGTTTTGCCTATGCCTCCCCAGGTGTGCACAAGCACGGCATGGGAATTATCGAGCAGCTCAACAACCTTAAAAGCATCGGCTTCACGCCCGCAGTATTCATCCACCGGCGGTGGCGGCTGCGGGAGCACAACGGTCGGCTTTTGGTAGGTGATGTGCTTTTCAATACGATTATTGATGCCGCCAATAATATCACCGTTTGCAAAAACGTCCTTCATCTGTATTTCGATGGGTTTCTGCCCTTTATCGTTTTTACCGAAAAGACCCATTCAGCACCTCTCAGAATTCGTTATCATCGCCTACGATCACAGTTCCTCCTGATTTTATGTTCGTTGCGGAGTTTTTGCCGGAATACTTGTCCAATCCCGTGTTTTTTTCAGAGCCGCCGCGCTTTCCACGCCCAGCGTCTCGATTTCCCGATCCCACGATAACGCTTTCCATCGCCTCAATATCTTTGGCCGTATTATCATGCCTTGCCATGCCGTCCTTCTTTGCAGCCTTTCCGTCAAGGATCAGCGTTGCGGCAAGGGTGAAAAAGCCCGTGATGCTCGGGATAAGTTCCGACGGCTTATACTGCTTTTTCAGGCAAATTATAAAGCCGATGATGACGCTTACGGTCGCTGCGCCGAGCAGTATCCAGCGAAGCAGGTTTTTATTATTCTTCTGTTTCTTCATTATCGATCCTCCTTATGTGTAAAAGCAGCATCTGCGCAAAGCTGCCACAGTGTATTTATCAAATATACTGTATCGCGAAAATTGTGATTTGTCAAGATAAAAAAACACGAAAAAGCGACCGCTTTATGGGTCGCCGTCAGCATTCGGAAAAACTGTTCGATTTATTGTTTAGTGCAGCTGTTCCGCACCAGATAGAATATCAGATACCCCGCCGCGGCGCCCGCGGTGTTCAGAATAAGATCGTCGATATCCGCAAAGCCGCGCTTTGTTGCGAGCTGAAGAAGCTCCACAAGCACTACGGCAAGCATTATTATCGGCACGGTTTTATAGACGCGGCGCAGTTTTTTGAATATGCACGGAAGGAAGATGCCCATCGGCAGAAACAGAAAAGCATTGCCGATAAGATTTTTAACGCCGTAGCGAACGAGATTGCCGCTGTGCGAATAGCGCGCATAACGAAGCTGGGAGCGGATGGTCTCAAAGGGCACGGGCTTTATAAGGCTGCTATAGGATACCGACTCATCAAATGGCGTTCTTACAAGCAGCAGGATAAAAAGCGCGATGACGTAGACGGCAAAAAGAGCAAAAAGAACGTATCTTGCCGCGCTTTGCCCGTTCTTTTCGCATTTTTTGCTTGTTTCGCTTATGTTTTCCGTGCCGCGCACTCTGTTTTCGGTTTCAATCCCGTTACTCATTCTCGGCCTCTTCCGCGATGGTCAAAGCGGCCTTGACCGCCCTATCAAAGAAATCATAGCGCATCTCCCGCGTCATCTTCCACTCCCATTTCTTGACCGAATTCTCATCGACGGGGTGCTTATCGGAAGCGATCAGCACCGAAGCCGCGCTTATGCCGAGGAAGTTTGAAACGGAGAATACCGCGCTCGTTTCCATATCCACGCCGACGGCGCCCTTTTCGCGCCAGAGCCTTTCCTTGAAGTAGGTTTGGCGGTAAACGGAATCGGTTGAAACGATCTGAGCGCACGCAACGTTCGTCAGCTCCGAAAGGCGCTTTGCAAGGTTTTCATCGGGATAAGAATATTCGGGCGAATCGAAATAATGCTGGCTCGTGCCCTCCTCGATAAGCGCCCGCTCGGGAACTATGATATCGCCCGTTTCGACTCTTTCGCCGAACGCGCCGAACATGCCGACCGTGATAATGCGCTTCACGCCGAGTGCGGCGAGCGTTTCGACCGTGTCCGCAGCATGGGGCGCTCCCCTGCCGCCGTCGAGAAAGCAAAGGTTTTCATTGAGCGAGTACACGGGGCAGCCGCGAAGAAAGCGCGGGAACTTCTCCATCATCAGCTTTCCGCCGTAGTTTTGGCAAAGGTACTCTTCGCCGCTGTGCATATAAAACAGGATCGCCGTTTTCGGAAAAGCCGGCATATCGATTTGCTCGATGTGCATGGAATCGATATGCGCCTTTGCGGTGAGTATCGCATCGGTTTTATCCTCTTTAAAAAACCAGTTCATCCTTCCGTCTCCTTGAAAAGCTTTGCGCAATTATAGTATTTTTCGCATCCGTTGTCAACCGCAGCAAACGCGCCCTGCTTCGCGCCGCAGCTCGGGCCTCATGCGCTTGAAAACGCTTTTGCGATATGGTATTATTATGCGGAAAAAGCTTCGCGATCGGAGGTGTTTAAATTGTTCATAAAGAGTCCCGAGCTGCTTGAGCGCATCAAGGCCGTTTCCGACGATATTTATGAAAAGAGCGGCGGGCTGTTGGTCTTTGAGGAGTACGTCGCCGCGCCCTTATTCGGCTTCATAATTCTTCGTTTCGAGCTCATGCGTGAAGAATGTACCCTCGAAGAGCTTGACGGCTATGAAAGGCTTATGCAGGAAGCGGCGGGAGATGAATTCCAAGTGGATCTCATGGGCTCCGTTTATAACAAAGCGGGCGTTTCGCTTCAAGCGATGCAGGCGAGGTTCGCGCGATGCCGCGGAGCGTACGAAGGCGAGACCATGGCGCCTTCCCCGTATGCCGATAGGATACGAGCTGATGCGGCTGCCTTGCTCAATCTTTTCTCCCTGCCCGAGGATCTGCCCGTTTGGGAGATACAGGCAGATGACGAGTTCGACGTTCTCGTTTTCGGCGATGAGCGCGGAGAAGCGAGGCGGTATGAGTCGGATGGGCTTGCCGTGGATCTTTTCACCCTCTCCCCCGCCGACAGAACGGAGTGCGAAGGGCTTGTGCGCGCACTCTTTTACGCAAAAAGAAAAGGCATCTCGCTTGCAAGCGCCGTGATGCGCGTTTAACAACAGCAATATAACTTACCCCCGTGTTGAGTGACACGGGGGTATGAGATTTAGAATCTTATCCATTGCTCGAGAGCTTATATCCAGCCTTGCGTAGTCTTGCAAACAACTCTTCAACTAGCGTTGTCTTTGATCCATCGATATACTTTGTTCCATCCGTATCTGAGCATCCAACAAAATCCCCACGGGGTCCATAAGTTAGCCCCTTTGTGTTGTCAAGCACAAGCGCAACATTGTCTCTCCCATACAATGCAGCAAAATAGCCCCATTCAAAAATAGTATTAAGACGAGGATAGTACTTTTCTTGCTCAGTTCCATCTGGTTTTTTATCATAAAGCAAATCAGCAGGAGAAAGAATTACAACAGCGAATCTGCATTCCTTGGCATGCTCCTCTATCTGCTCAATGATTGTTTTTCCCGAAGGTTCATCTGCAATATCAACGCTTTCAACACCATAAGCGTTTAAAAGCGGTTTGATAAGAGTTAAAATTTGTGGTTGCTTCCCATACACAAGAAACACCTTGTTTGCTCCTGTACTTGATTGTAAGCTATCATCAAAAGAATTGCTCTTTCGAGGCGACGGCACATAAGGATTTTGTGTCGGTTCCACATCATTATGAGTGGAAAAGCCCATGCGATTGCAAGCATTAATATAGTACTTTTTAACATATTGCATATTTTGAACATTTGGTGCCAGTTGCTGTTCGAAGTGTTTTTTAACCTCCGAATAGCGTGAATGCCTGTTGAGAAAAACATAATATTGGCTTATAATGTAGCTGTTGTCAGTTTTCTCCTGATCTGGCACCATGTTAAAAACATAGTTAAACATCTCATCGTCTTGAATTCTATTTGCAGCTTTAAGCCAAGTCGCAAATAAATGCTTTTGATACTGACCGCTCTCTCGTACACGAGCATCAACAATTCCGTGCAATTCACGAATTCTGTCAAAGCTTCCTTGATCAACAACTGCAACGAAATATAAGTTCAACTTGTCAAACGATGGGTCTGTTTCATACATTAGGCTTGCGACTTCGACGGCAATATCAAATTTTCTGTTCTTTCTAAGCAAAAAAGACAACTCATTAGCTTTTTGCCAATTGATTGCGTTATTGCTATCTACTAAACCTTTTGCATATTGAATTATCTCGGCATCGGGTTTCAATAAAAGCTGAGATAATTCTTGCTCATATAGTGTTCTCATACGGTGCTCCTTAATTATAAATAATACTATTATTCAATATCTATTAAGAACCTTGTTGAATTGTTCTTGATAGTTATCATGGATGGTTCAAGGTTGTCTTCAATTACTTCAATAGACCATTTTTCACTATCAAAATCAGCGTTCAGAACTTTCAAGCAATGAACGAAATCAAGCCAATACACAACATCCATAATTGCTTCTCCTTACTGTTACAACTAAAACTAAAACTATCCGATGCAACAACACATCGCTATGGCAATTGTAACTGATTTGCAGGTCGATTTTCAAGTGATTACGGTATGCAAATCAAGAAAAATGCTATTATATCTGATATATTGTGTTGTTCTTCGGTTTGGGTTAGTAATAATTTCTTCAATTAAGTGACAAAACGGATAAAATATGGTATCATATTTTCCGTTGATATTCTGCGCCTAAGCGCAAAGGGATACCGAAATTCATTCGCCGAGATAGGCGAATATGATAAGGAGTTTAATATGACTGTTCGCACACGCTTTGCACCCTCCCCCACGGGCTTTATGCACGTTGGAAACCTTCGCACCGCGCTCTACGCCTGGCTTTGGGCGAAGAAGAACGACGGCGTTTTCATGCTTCGCATTGAAGACACCGATCAGGCGCGCTTTGTTGAAGGCGCGATCGAAACGGTTTATAAAACGCTTCGTACCGTTGGCCTCAACTGGGACGAAGGCCCCGATGTTGGCGGCGAATACGGTCCGTATGTTCAGAGCGAACGCAAAGATATGTATCTGCCGTACGCTCAAAAGCTTGTTGAGATGGGCAAGGCGTATTACTGCTTCTGCACCAAGGAGGAACTTGAGGAGCGCCGCGCAAAGGTCGAGGCCGAGGGCGGAACCTTCAAATACGACAAGCACTGCATGAACCTCTCCAAAGAGGAAGTTGAGCGCAGGCTCGCCGCCGGCGAACCCTACGTTATTCGCCAGAACATTCCCGCCGAGGGCACAGCGGATTTCGATGATGCTATCTTCGGACATATCTCGGTCAACTGCTCCGAGTTAGACGATATGATCCTCATCAAGGCGGACGGAATGCCGACCTATAATTTTGCGAATATAATCGACGATCATACGATGGGCATTACGCACGTGCTTCGCGGCATGGAGTACCTTTCATCAACGCCGAAATACAATCTTCTTTACGAGGCATTCGGCTGGGAAAAGCCCGTTTACGTTCACCTAACGACCATCATGCGCGACGCGACGCATAAGCTAAGTAAGCGCGACGGCGACGCGACCTTTGAGGACCTTATGAACTCCGGTTATCTTACCGAGGCCGTAATCAATTATCTTGCGCTCGTTGGCTGGAGCCCGGGAAACGACCGCGAGTTCTTCACGCTCGACGAGCTCAAGGAGGCGTTCTCGCTCGAGGGTCTTAGTAAGTCCCCCGCCATCTTCGACAACGCCAAGCTCCGCTGGATGAACGCCGAGTACGTTCGCAAGATGGACGGCGCGGATTATTTCGAGAAGGCGCTCCCGTGGCTCGAAAAAGCGGGCGTTGGCGAGATTGCAAGACGCGAAGGAAACGAGGAAATCCTCATCCGCATCCTTCAGCCGCGCACCGAGATATTCTCCGATATCGCCGAGACCGTCGGCTTCCTTGCCGAGATGGACGAAAACTACGATATCGAGCTTTTCACCAATAAAAAGTCCAAGACCAATCCCGAGATTTGCCGCGACATCCTTTCGGAAGTTGTTCCGCTTCTCAAGGAGCTTCCCGAATGGACCGAGACCGCTCTGCACGACTTCCTTATCGGCTATGCCGAGAAGAAGGAGATGAAGAACGGCACCCTTCTCTGGCCCGTTCGCATCGCGATGAGCGGAAGGAGCGTCACCCCGGGCGGCGCTATCGAGATCGCCGCTCTGCTCGGCAGGGACGAGGCTTTGAGGAGGCTCGAGCTCGGGCTTGAGAAGCTTCAAAACATCTGATCCGTTTAATTATTCAAGCGAAACCTGCGGCGGAGGGCGATCCTTCCGCCGCATTTTGAAAGAGGGAGCGAAGGGGCTCCGTTCGGAGGAAATGACGCACGGGGAATTTTGCGCGCTTGCGCTTGAATACGGCTTTAAGAGGGTCTATTTTCTTGCGCCCGAAAGATACGAGCTCGGCGAGAATCCGCATCATCTTGTTGCGGACGTAAAGGCCGAGTTTCCGTTCGCTTCAAGCGTTGCCGCGCTCGTTTTCCCATACGCCCCCTTCCCCGAGGGCGAGCGCATCCCCCCCTATTATCTCGCCTCGAATAAAGCCTATCACGGCATGAAGGCGCTTTTAAAAAAGCTTTCGGAGCTTGGGATACGCGCCGAAAAGGCCGAGATTCCGATACGCCCCGCGCTATTGAACGCGAATATTGGCGCGGCGCTTCGCACGGGCTTTCTTTCGATAGCGCCGTTTGGAACGCGCATAGTTTTGATGAGCATCGCGGTTGAGGGACTTGAGCCGCTTGAATATGCTTTCTCTGAATCCACCGCCTGCTCGGTCTGCCGAAAGTGCATCGGGGCCTGCCCCGCCAAGGCGATAAGCGAGAGCGGCGTGGATTTTTCGCTCTGCCACCGCGCCTTTATGGAAACGGCGATGCATCCCGATACCATCCGCGACTGTCAAAGCACCTATATCGGCTGTGAGGTCTGTCAGCGCTGTTGCCCGATGAATGCAAAGCTCCCCATTTCCGAGCCCTCAAGCGATGTGCGCGAAGCCTTCGACACAGAGAGGCTTATAAGGGGCGATGCATCGGCCGCCCGCGCGCTCGTTGGCAAAAACATGACCTCAAACGGTAAGCTGACCGCCGAAGCGATAGCCTTTGCCGCAAGGGACGGAGAGTTTTATAAGCTGATACTCGAGCAGGAGGATTCGCAGTTTGAAGCCGTGCGGGATGCCGTGCGGTATGCCAAAACAAAATTCAATCACAAGCAAGGATAGTTCAAATCAGCAAAGATGCGGACGCCCAAGCGGGCATCCGCGTTTTTCAATTATTACAGCACTTTTACATCATCCGCTTATTCTGATCGCCGTTCGGGAAAAGCTCGTTGAGAATGTTCAGGCACTCGCCGAAGCGCTGATAGTGAACTATCTCGCGGGCTCTCAGGAAGCGAAGCGGAGCGAGGTAATCCTCGTTGTCCGTAAGGTTCATAAGATGCTCGTAGGTCGCCCTCGCGCCTTGCTCGGCGGCCATATCGAAGGTGATATCCGCGATGGGGTCGCCCGTGCACTCGATATAGCTTGCGGTGAACGGGATGCCGTTCGGGTCGGCGGGGAAAACGCCGTGGTTATGGAGCGTGTAGTACCCGAGAAGCCCAGCGTCCTCGAGCTCCCTAAGCGAAGCGCCGCGCATGGACTGGAGTATCATAACGCCTATCATCTCCCAATGCGCAAGCTCTTT
>JAFZJT010000025.1 GCA_017553815.1 Clostridia bacterium | reverse complement strand
TTCATTGCCGAGCAGATCGCGGATATTCGCGAGCAGGTCGGCGATAAAAAGGTGCTTCTCGCCCTCTCCGGCGGCGTTGATTCGTCGGTCGTTGCGGCGCTTCTTATCAAGGCCATCGGCAAACAGCTAGTTTGCGTGCACGTCAACCACGGTCTTCTGCGCAAGGGCGAGCCCGAGCAGGTAATCCGCGTTTTTAAAGACGAGATGGACGCGAACCTCATCTACGTTGACGCGGTCGACCGTTTCCTCGATAAGCTCGCGGGCGTTGCCGATCCCGAGACCAAGCGCAAGATAATCGGCGGCGAATTCATCGAGGTTTTCGCCGAGGAAGCGCGCAAGCTCGACGGCATCGAGTTCCTCGCGCAGGGCACCATCTGGCCCGACATCCTCGAGAGCGAGCACGGCATCAAGGCGCACCACAACGCGGGCGGTCTGCCCGATGACCTCGATTTCGAGCTGGTCGAGCCAGTTCGCATCCTCTTTAAGGACGAGGTGCGCGTTGTGGGCGAGGCGCTGGGTCTTCCCCACGGCATGGTCTACCGCCAGCCCTTCCCCGGCCCCGGTCTCGGCGTACGCTGCCTTGGCGCCATCACCCGCGACAGGCTCGAAGCCGTGCGCGAAAGCGATGCGATACTGCGTGAAGAGTTCGCAAAGGCTGGTCTTGAGGGCAAGGTTTGGCAGTATTTCACCGCGATCCCCGATTTCAAGTCCGTCGGCATCAAGGACGGCAAGCGCTGCGATGAATGGCCCTGCATCCTTCGCGCCGTCAATACCGTCGATGCGATGAGCGCCACGGTCGAGCCCGTCCCCTTCGAGCTGCTTTCGCATATCACCGAGCGCATCACCAATGAGGTCAAGGGCGTGAACCGCGTGCTGTTCGATCTGACGCCCAAGCCCACCGGAACCATCGAATGGGAGTGAGGTGATGCGCTCCGAAAAGTCAATAAACAAAAGGCTTTTTCGAGCGTAAAAACCGTCTTTGATAACAAATTGATAACAAACCTCTTATGCGCGATCATTCCAGTTCCGAGTGGTTGTGGGGTAAAGTAATGATTCCAAGAGGTTTGTTAGAAGTGAACCCGTATATTATGCCCTTCGCTGTGGATATGCAGCTAAGGGCTTTTAGTATTGATTGTGAGGTTATATGAAAATGGGATCAATCGGTTTTGAACTGCACCCCATTTGTTAGACATGTGGTATAATACTAACAAGTGGGGTGATTTTATATGCCAAAAGGAATACAAAACAAGAAATACATCGGTGAGTTCAAGCAGATGGTCGTAGAGACCATGCGAAAAGATGGTTTAAGCTACAAAGAAGCAGCCAGACAATTCGAGATAACGGGACACGATATGATCCAGAAATGGAAGCGTATCTACCTCGAGGAAGGTTCGGAAGGGCTGTACATAGAGCGGCGAGGCAGGAAGAGCACCGACAAGCCGCCGAAGCAACTCAAACCGGAAGCCGAAGAGGATCTGATAGCCGAATTGCAAAGGCTAAGAGCGGAGAATGCATATCTAAGGAAACGCTGATTAATCAGCCTGTGTAGTCTTGAATCTACCTGAAATTGTTTTTTTCCGTTGATTCGTTATCAAATTGCCCGAAATGGGTCAGAAAGCAACGGTTTTTAGGCTATATTGCTGCCCATTTTGTGGATAAGTAGACCAAATGGGCGCACTTATCCCATACAAAACTCTTTTGTTCGCCCGGCA
>JAFZJT010000271.1 GCA_017553815.1 Clostridia bacterium | reverse complement strand
CAGTGTAGATTATAAAATTCTTGAACAAAACAAGAACAAGAATCCTCAATACATCGGCAGCAAGAGAAACTATGATAGTAACAACATCAATTATATGCTGCTTTTGATTTGATGTGATAACGGTTTGACGGTAAGCAAGGAACAGGTACGATGCAACGGTCTGCGACAGAAAGAGTAGGAACAGCAGGGTCGCATTTATATTAAGATCGGCCAAGCGGCTGTAATCCTTGATAAGCACGGGCAGTAACGGAATCATCAGCAGTCCCAAAGCAAGGACGAATAGACCGATGACTTTATATGCAAGTTTATAAAACTTCATATATATCCTGACCATTTTATCATCGTGTGTAGCAATAGGCTTGTACAGCCTGAAAACTATTGCCGAACCGATGCCGAGATCAGCAAGCGAAAGCATGGTCAATATATTGGAGAACAGACCGTTGATGCCAAGGTATTCGCCGCCAAGTGTGCGCACGAAATATGTTCGCACAATAAAGCCTGTTAAAAACGTGAGCAACTGACCGCCTGTGCCGGTGATCATGTTGATGACTGAATTCTGTTTTCTTGTTCCTGTTTTCATATAAATCAGACAATACCTATTTTTATTACTCTGTTGAGGTTTCGTCAAGCATCAAAGCATATCAATTTTGGTTCCGGATTTTGCAGCAAACTCACAGATCTCGCTTATAGGTCTGCGGTCATGTTTATAATTAAACAGCCGATCCTCGTTTATGCCATTGTATGTTGACGGATGAACATACAATTCAACCAAACAATCATCGCTGAATTTGCCGTCCTGAACAGCAAATTCAAACTCACTGGGACAACCGCTCCAATCGCCGACTATGTTGAGCAGCCTTTTATACTTGGAGTAGATATACTTGAAGTATAAAGTTCGCACAAACGATTCGGTGCTGAAAACATGCCCTTGAGGGGTGCGCGTGGTCTTGAAACCGTATTTTTCAATAAGCGGTTCGATAGCCTTGTATACGGATGCATTATACATGATCCACATATGCGAATCGATGTGCTTGGATTTAAAACCTGCATCGCGATAGCGCCTCATCTGTTCCTCGCATTCTTTGCGGATTGTGAGGATAAAACCTTTAGAAGGGAATCTTTTAAGAAGATAACTCTTTGCTCCACGATGAAAACTACCATTCGAGCAACAGAGACGGGTTTTCTTCATGTCTTCGGTGAGAGGAACGCCTGCGGTAAGATTTAGATGAAAACCGATCTTGTCCATATAATTGTTGTTTTTAGCTAAAGCAATGGCTTCGTCGGTTCCCGGCATATTCATCATAATACTTGCAATAGTGAAGCTTCCGTCAACGAGCCCTTCATTTATACCATCATTGATGGGAGCGTTTGCTCCAAAATCGTCAGCAGTTATAAAATAGCGCATACTACTTCTCCTTTAATTATATTGGGATTCTCATAATCAAAACGAATCGCACTTGAGTCTTCAACAAGGGTCTGTCACATGCGATATCGCCAACAAAAGTTAATTTTACCATAAAAACCTCGATTTTGCAATTATTTGCCGCAATCCTTGAGTATTCTCTTTATGCCATCGGCACCGAGTATCTCGGGAGTTCTGCCCTCTTTGCGCAGATCCCTGCCGAGCGCCGCCGATGCGATCTCGATAAGACCGGTGCAGATCGGCGTGGGAGTATTGAGCGAAGCCGCGATCGCTTCGAGCATAACAAGACCCTGCGGCACGTCCTCGGAGATATAGCGGGACTCAACGGAAGTTGGGCCTTTTGCGCGAGTGGGCATTTCGGCATAATCAAGGAAAACTTCCTTTGCATCGATGCCCTCGTCAAGAGAATTGCGGTATTTGCAGGCGTCAACATAGCTGAGGCGCGGGAAGCCGAGCGCTTCGAGCACGTTCATCTTCTCGGCATCGAGCGCTTCCACTATCCTCCATGTTGCGGGGTTATCCCTTGTGTAGGCTTCGTGATAAAGGCAGAAATCGCCCTTGGATTTTTCGATCCTCGGAATGCTCATGACGGAGCCGACGGTATGCACGATGAGGTTCGGGTTGTGAAGCGCGGCTTCAACAACGGAATTGAGGTAGACAAAGCGCTCGCCGAGCTGATCCAGCTTGGCTATCGCCTCTTCTTTTCTTGCGGAAGGATAGATGCCTATGGGGTTGCGAACGTTCCTGAATCCGACTCTGAACAGACCGGGCTGCATGATGCGGCCGTCGATGAAGGAACTTTCGGCTTCGGCGATGATGATATTCTTATCGGGACAGTGCTTGAGCACGTATGCTGTTGAGAAATATCCGGGGTTGAGGAGCAGGATCTGATCATCCTCAAGGTACGGGGCGAT
>JAFZJT010000270.1 GCA_017553815.1 Clostridia bacterium | reverse complement strand
GAGCTGATCGAGTACCTTGACTACTATAATAACCGTCGTATAAAAGCCAAGCTAAAGGGCTTGCCTCCTGCTGTTCACAGAAAGAAAGCCCTCAAAGCTGCTTGATTTAATTCTTTTGTCTAACTTTTTGGGTTCAGATCATTGCGGATGCGCCCCTATTTTATTTCGTTTCACGGCGAAAAACCGCCGCTTCAACTATTTATTGTATAGACGGGAACTCGTCGATAAGCCCCATGCCCCTGCGGAGGATGAGCAGCGAGTCCGCGATGGAAACGCCGCCGTCGCCGTCCACGTCGGCAAGCGCGTTCTGAGCTTCGGTCAGCTCGATAAGCCCCATCGCGCACCGTAGCGCCAACAGCGCGTCCGCAATATCCACTTCGCCGTCGCCGTCCACGTCGCCCACGAGCCCGCCTTCACAAACGAACCCAACGCTGTTCAGATATAAAACCCACCAATCGGTTTCGTCCACGTAGCACAACTGAGGATCGAGGATCTCGGTGCCGCCGTTGGCGTAGAACACACAGTCGTCGGCGAAGTAATAGCCGTCATACGCCCATATCTGACAGCCCTCGGTGTAGACGTGACCCGGGACGAACACGTGGCTCTCGTTCCACATCTGCTGCTGATCGGTCTCGTCGCGCCAACCGCCGTAAGCGACATAGTAAGGCGCATCGTCGGGAGTGCTCAGGAAAACGTGGGCTATGCCCGCAACGCCCGCAACGGGCGTGCCCCAGCCGTCAACGAAAACCTCGTGGATGGCTATGTCGTCATCGTCGGGGCCGTCGAGACTGCAAACCACGGAGAAATCGTCCATATACATCCTCCACTCGTCGGAGCAGTTGTAGTGGCGGATCGCGATATAGATCGATTGCCCCGCGTAGTCTGAAAGGTCGAACACCTGCTCGCAATATTCCGCGAAGGGAATGAGCATATCATCCGAAATGGGCTCCATGGAGGAGATATCGTCGCTCGTGCCGACGTAAACGCGGTAGATATCGTAATAACTCTCGTTCTGCCTCTGACCGTAGAAAACGAGCGCGCTGTAGCCATGCTCGGGTATCTCGACCTGCGGCAGTATCGCCCAGTTATCGGGGGTGAGCGCCCCGTCCGCATAGGAAGCGGAAGCGATGCTGTGATCGCCGCTGTTGCTGTAATAATGATTGTTAGTCCACTCCCAGTTGTGCCCGTCGCCGTCTGAATCGATGAACTGCCAGCCGTCCGCTATCGGGTCGGTCTCAAGGTCCCAGCTTGCGATGGTGATGATTTCCCGAGAAGCGGGTTTCTCCGCCGGAGCGGTCTCACGCCCCACGGCGAGCACGCCCATTGGAAGCGCGGAGAGGAGCATCACAAGCGCAAGCGCAATGCCGATGATTTTTCTCATATTTTCCTCCTTGAAAAGATTTTTTGCCCGCCGTTATTCAAGTTCGGCGGTGCGTTCATTATAACACGCAAAGAATATATCTGCAAGGGGCTTGCGGGAGGCAAAGGCGGAGGTTTCGCCCGGGAAGTTCAGAAGGAAACGAAATGCCGCCCCGCGAAAGCGAAGCGGCAAAGCTTATTTCGTATTCCGTTCTTCAGTTCTTAATTAGCAAACCGTGGTGCCGGCCTTGCCCGCGAGCGCCTCAACGGCCTTATCGAGCGAGGTGATAATGGCTTTCCTGCCGGGCTTGCTGGCGGCGAACTTGATCGCGGCCTCTACCTTGGGAAGCATGGAGCCGGGAGCGAAGTGGCCTTCCTTGATGTACTGCTCCGCCTCGGGAATGGTGAGGGTGGAGAGCTTCTTCTCGTCGGGCTTGCCGAAGTTGATGCAAACGGTCTCAACGGCGGTAAGGATAACGAGCGCATCCGCATCGATATCCTCGGCGAGCTTCTCGCTTGCAAGATCCTTATCGATAACAGCCGCGGTGCCGACGAGGTCGCCGTTTTCATTGCGAACAACGGGGATGCCGCCGCCGCCGACGGTAACGGCGATGAAGCCGCAGTCGATCAGGCACTTCACGGCGTCGAGCTCAACTATCTCAACGGGCATGGGGGATGCGACGACACGACGCCAGCCGCGACCCGCGTCCTCCTTCATGGTGTAGCCCTTGGTTTCCTCAAGCTGCTTGGCTTCCTCTTCACTGTAGAAGGGGCCGATGGGCTTAGAGGGATTCTTGAACTTCGGGTCGTCATTATCAACAACGACCTGGGTAACGACAGTCGCAACGCGCTTCTTGTTGCCGCGAGCGCGCAGAACCTTCTCAAGACCCTGCTGGATATGGTAGCCGATATAGCCCTGGCTCATAGCGCCGCAAACGTCGAATGGCATTGCGGGAGTCTGGCTCGAAGCATACTCGTTCTGGATAACGATGCGGCCGACCTGCGGGCCGTTGCCGTGCGCGAGCACAACGTCATAGCCGCTTTCGATGATGTCGGCAATGTACTCCGAGGTCTTCTCAACAACCTCGAGCTGGCTTTCCGCGGTCGCAGGCTTGCCTGTTTCCTGAAGGGCGTTTCCGCCAAGAGCGATAACGATCTTTTTCATTTTTTTCTCCATCATAAAATAAAAATGCGGCGAGCGAGGCGCCAAGGCACATTATGCCAGTTATTTTTCCGCTTGTCAACAGGGGGAACGCAAAAGATAGCGGAAAATGCAATAAAAACAGGGAATAT
>JAFZJT010000269.1 GCA_017553815.1 Clostridia bacterium | reverse complement strand
TGCCATTTTTATTACCTCCGTAATTTAATTGATGGTGTAGATGGTGAAGCCCATATCGGCTTCTACTTCTTCGGTGCTTATATCCTCAACCTCCGCGAATCTGTCCATATATCTCATCACCTCCTCATCCGTAAGACCTCTGAACTCTTCGCCTGCATCGCCGCAAACGAAAAAAGGACCTGCGATGATACAGTTCCCATCCCATATCCTTCTGTTGCCGTCCATGCCTATGAGCTTTGATTCGTCGTTTGAAACGATGCAAGTGCCGTCGCCGTTGTATGTTACCTCTATAAGCCCGTCGCCGACCGCTTTCTGCTTTGCTTCAAGCGTGTTCGGGATCATGGAAGCATACGGCGCTCTGTGCGGCTCAACATACACGATCTGCATAAGGTCGTCCGGCTTCTCGGTTAGGGCTTCATCGAAAGCAACGGGCTTGAAGCCGATGCTGTCGCAGAAGTATGCGCTGGGTTTCGGCATATCCTTCATGGGGATGCAAAGACCTGCCATATCCCGCGCTTCAAAGTCCTCGCCGCTTTCCGTAAGCTCGGCTATCCTTGCGTTGTAGTCCGCAAGCTCCGCGAACCTCTGCGTTTGAGTGACGATGCCGCCCTCTCGGATAGTTATCTCTCCGACAGCGATCTTGGAATTGCCCTGTTCGATGACGACAACATCGGAGACCGAGAGCGAGTGTCCTCTGAAGAGCGGATGGCCTTCGGAGTTGAAGCGGCTGAATATCCCTTCGAGCCTCGTTTCGTCGATCTCCGCATCAAGGACTTCATCATATAGGGAAGGATCAATGGTTTCATCCGGCTGAAGCTTTTTCAAGCTGTCGAGGCTTTGAAACTTAACACGGTTTTTATCCCTTTCCGAGTTTATCTGATAAATCTTAAGCCGCATTATTTGATCCCTCCAATAGAAACATCCTCCACAGAATTATCCTCGCCCGAAATCACCTCGGTTTCATCCTCGCTCGAAGCTTTTATCGCCTCAAGCTTTTCCCATGCCCATTCGGGAATGTGTTCGTCATTTATAACGCCGATAAAGCTGCTTCGCTCAAAGCTCGTTTTCTCGCCGTCCTTGAGGAAGCTTCCGAAGACCTTCCTTCCTAGTGAAAGAGGATCGCAGCCGAAGCCGCTCTCCGCGTAGAACAGTTGATAATCGGGGCTTTTGAATTCGTCCTTCAGCATCTCGGGCTTGAGCACCAAGAGCTTTCCCTGATAGCTGTCATCCTCCGAGCAATGGGAGCTGTCGAAGAGTCCGAGCTTCTGCCACGCCCTGCGAGTCTGATTTATGAACAGGTCCACAAGCCCGGGATGAGAGTTCACCAGGAAATTGACGCGATTCTCATCGCTCGGGATGAAGAAGCCGTTTGCCCATTCCCGATTCTTGTCCGAGAAGCGGCCGTCGGCGTGTTTCCACTGCACGGTGTTTGCAAGAACCCAGTTGACTCTGTCGAAGCCGTAACGGGCTATCACATCGCCGGTGCCGTCGCCAAGAACATTATCGCGGTAGTTTGCCGCTATTGCATCTTCTATCGCTTTGGCGCAGTCACGGTTTTCGTGATAGCTCTCGCGCCATGCTTCGAGCTCATTCAGAGCGAACGCTTCTTTCCTCGAATGCTTGTAAAGCGGTTTACGGTCTTCCATCGAGCACTATCCCTCCCGAACGCTCATACTTGAGCTTGAGATGCGCCAGCGCCGCTCTCTGCTGCTCAGGCGTTAAGCCGTTGAGAAAGTCAAAGAGCGTGACGGTGTCCTCGCTCGTTTCCGGCTGTTTTTCGTGCCTGCAGTTATCGCAGATCTTCTCACGCTTCACGGTCACGCTTCTGCCGTCCGATGCTTCCTCAAAGGAGAGCACGTCGTTATATGAGAAGCCGACTCTCTGCCGGATCTCAAAGGGGATCGTGATCCTTCCGCGCTTGCCGAGTATTCTGAATATTCGCGCCATATCAGAACACCTCGCCTTCATCGCAGCTTTCATAGCAGGGGCAGGCTTCGCAGTCGCCGTCGCAGTCCGCATAGAACGCGGGGCAGTCCTCGCAGTTGCCGGAGCAGACAATGCCGCCGTCCGCGATATCCGCCCGCTCGATCACGATCTTTCCGTCCTCCACGGTGATATTCATAACGCTGCCGTCGCCGATGCCCGCGTCCTCGAATACCTCATACGGCACGGTCAGAAGCACGAACATATCGCTCGTGCTTCTCGTACCGGTCATTGCGCTCACCGCGCTTTTCTCTTTTCTGTTGTTCATCTGATTTTGCATGATATTATGCTCTCCTTCAGTATTTTTTCGTAGTCGTAGTTTTCGTCACCGCAGATGTCGAACACGGTGAGCTGCATAGGTCTGGTCCTCTCGCGCTCATATAGATCGTAGTTGGCGATGAGAAGCTCCCGAAACTCCTTTCCGGCTTCGTATCTCTGAGCCATCGAGTGTATCCTTGAAAAGTCGAAGATGTCGAAGCCGTCATACAGTTCCCTTATCTCGGGGCAGTCGTTGTATGAAAGCAGGAATCTGCCCTTGATCCTGCCGAGCGCCTCTCTTAAGCGAACGTGATCGTCCCTGCCGAAGTCCACGACGTACATATCCTCGGTGGAGTAGTACGGAGGATCCAGATAGAAGAAGGCGTCGGGACGGTCATAGTGGCGGATAAGAGTTTCAAAGTCCTGATTCTCGATTACCACGTTAGCCATGCGGTTCTCAAGCTCGCGTATAAGCCCGAAGAGCTTGCGGATATCGAAGGGCTGCGAAGCAAAGGACTTTCCGCTGCTTGAATAGCTGTTTCTTAAAAGCTTCAGAAACATAGCAGCCCTTCTTACATCGTGATCCTCGGTTATCCTTTTCCTAAGCTCCTTCAGCTCCGCTCCTTCAAGCGGCGGAAGCATGATCTCGGTAAGAAGCAGCTCCTCTGTAAGATACCGGTCGTTGAACCGTTCATGGTCGAAGAAGCGGCGTATGGCGATGAAATCCTCGCGAGAGTTCAGATGGCAGAAGCCAAGCTCGCGTATGGTCGCCATGGTGCGGTCCTTCATACAGCGGAACAGGTTCACAAGATTGCGGTCGAAATCGTTATACACCTCGAAGGAGTCGACGGTCGGCTTGCCGAGAAGCACGCTTCCGCTGCCGCCGAACACATCGATGAACCTTCCGTAGTTAAGGGGAAACAGCGCGTACAGGATATGGAGTATCGCTGTCTT
>JAFZJT010000268.1 GCA_017553815.1 Clostridia bacterium | reverse complement strand
TTAAGTGTACCCAAAAACAGGTCAAACACAAAAAACACCCCTGATTTCCGCACATTGCAAGATGTGTTTCGCATGTAAACCTGAAAACAGCAAAAAGAAAGGGACTGTTGCATGCATTTTGCTTGCTTGTGCAACAGCCCCTTTGGGCACATCATATTGGATTCGAACCAATGGCCTTTCGCTTAGGAGTATTGCAATTTGTTCACATCAAAAACACTTATGTTTATTAGTTTTTCTTTTATTTATTGAGTTTTTTCGCTTGCGTTTTCAAACTCAAATAATCACTTTATGCACATTATCCGCGTTATTCCCTATAATTGTGTAGCATAAATGTAGTACGCAAATGATTATTCCAACTGGCAGATCACGCTTATATTATTAACACATCAATAACCGCAAGCCATTTTCGCTTACGTATGGACTCCCTGCAATCAATCACAATTGTATAGGCGTCATGCACGCCCCTCTCACATATGGTGAAATAAAGCTACACCGCGAGTATTGAAGCTCCGATATAGCGTTGATTGTTGAGTTCCAAACAGTGTAGATCGTGTTTAACATGTTAGGCGCAAAAAACTGTTCCAAAGGCGTGAGTATGGGGATGAAAAGCAATTATCATTGATGTGTCTGCTATTTCAAAGCATTAAGCAGCAGGTTACTGCATGATCGTTTTGTGAATCACGGCAAATTATTCATTATGTTTTTGTGAAAATTGAGTTGTTTTTCGTTGCTAAAATGTGTATAATAAACTTATATGAACACTTGGAGGTGCAGTCAAATGTACTTGAAAAGAAAAATCGATGCGTTTCTTGCAGACTGGAAATCGGATTCGGACAGGAAACCGCTTATCATCAAAGGCAGCAGGCAGGTCGGCAAAACCGAATCGGTGCTGCATTTTGCAGCAGACAATTATCAGAGTATCATTGAGATCAACTTCGTTCGAGATGAAAAATACAAAGGGATAATCGCCGACGGGTATGATGCGTCGAGCATTATCAAGAATATCTCACGTTTGGAGCCCTCAAAGCGATTCATTCCCGGAAAGACGCTGATCTTTTTTGATGAGATCACCGAGTTTCCGGAGATAGCCACATCCCTGAAGTTCTTTCATACCGACAACAGGTTCGATGTAATATGCAGCGGGTCGATGCTTGGAGTGAACTATAAGAAGATCGAGAGCAACAGCGTTGGATACAAAAAAGACTATGAGATGTTTTCGATGGACTTTGAGGAATTCCTATGGGCTAAAGGGTATGGTGACGATACCGTTCAGGATCTGTTGGCACATATGCGTGAGCTTCGCCCGTTTAATGAGCTCGAATTGGGTTTGTTCAATTCGATGTTCCTTGATTTCAGTATCCTCGGAGGAATGCCGGCAGTTGTGGTCGAGTTTATCAAGCGAAAAACCTTTGAGGGTTCGCTGGACGTACAAAGGCAGCTTATAGCCGACTATAAGGAGGACATCCGCAAATACGCAGATGGCGTGGATCAGGCGAGAATAATCAACGTGTTCAACAGGATTGCTCCGCAGCTTGCGAGGGAGAATAAGAAGTTTCAGATATCAAAGGTCGCTCCCGGAGCAAGATTCCGCGACTACCGCGGCTGCGCGGAATGGCTCTCCGACGCAGGCATGGTGAACATATGCTACTGCATGGATTTCCCCGAACTGCCTCTCAGAGGCAATTTTAATCCGGATGTGTTCAAGCTGTATTTCGCTGACACCGGACTACTTGTTTCCATGCTTGATGATGAGGCACAGGACGATCTCCGTGCCAATAAAAACCTTGGCGTTTATAAAGGCGCTCTTTACGAAAACATGATCGGGGAGGCCCTCATAAAGCAAGGCTATAAGCTGTTTTACTATAAGCGCACCGACGCCACGCTGGAAGAGGATTTCTTTATCCGTTCCGCGGTCTCGCTGATTCCCGTTGAAGTCAAAGCAAAAAGCGGGAAGGCAAAATCGATGCAGACGCTGATCGCTTCGGAGAAGTACCCCGATGTTTTATATGGCATCAAGCTTTCTCAAGGCAATATAGGCCATACGAACAAGGTGTATTCCTTTCCCTACTTCTGCTCATTCTTGCTGAAACGGTTTATGACATCGTTCCATCCGGAGGAAGAGGCAGATCTTGGAACTGTCTGAATCCCCATTAGTATTATTGGAAGAATATTAGGCTTGGCTATAGTCTTCAGATGACGATACTTCCGTTACTACCCAAACAGGTGTATTCATTCTGCTCACGCCTCTTGAAATAATACGTTTTTTCAGCGCAGCGGATGAATCTTGTACAAAGGCTGTTCACACGTTGTGAGCTCCCAATTTGTCGGCTATTCGTCTTTGTTCAGCTCACTCCAAGCAGCTATGAGTTTCGGCTGCTTGTTTAAACATAGGTTCGTATTGCAGCTGCATAGCAACGGATTTACTCAGAAGCGAAGCTTGGTTCACCATGTTCACAAATTGGCTCCTCATCAATAGGTTTACCTGTCGCTTTGAACACTACTCCCCCATTCCTGAATTCAACCGGCTCTCCGAGGACATAGTCGCCATGGTGAAACTTTGATATATCCATCTCAAGCGCTTCAAGCACCTGGGCTGCAATTTGAAACGACGCTCGTCGGATCTTACGCTTGCCGCTTTCAAATTGCTGATAGCTTTGCAACGGCACTCCCGCACGGTTTGCTACCGCTTGCTGAGTAAGTCCTAAAAATACGCGACGCTCATGAAGCATCTGATGATCATGCATCGCTACCAGTTGGAATCCATCCATGTTATTAAATCTCTCAATACCCATAATTAACCTCGATAAAAAGAATACAGGCAACTGCCCGTAAACAATTATACATGCAGTTGCCTGTAAAGTCAATAGTGTCATCTGTTTATTTTGTTTATGTGTTCATTCAATGCATTTATCGCAGTTTCCTCTTTGAATTTGGACAGGTGCGTATAAATACTCAAGGTTACCTCTATATCCGTATGCCCTAAGAATTTTTGTGCCGATTTTACATCCACACCTGCATCAAACAGCATACTCGCATATGAATGGCGCATTTGATGTGCTGTAAACTTCTCAATAACCCAAACAGGACCTTTGCCTCCGCCGCCCATTTTTCCACCAGCACATACATTCAAATAGCCGAGATATGAGGCCCATGCGTTCCTATATGCCACCTCGCTCATCATCACGCCTTTTGTCGATGTGCATACAAGCCCGTTAGGTTTCTTTAATTCAATCAGCACTTGCATTAGGATATCTGGTATCGGAACATCACGTGTTCCCGATTTGGTCTTAGGAGTTTTGACTTTCGGTTTATTGCACAAAACACTTACCGACTTATTTACATGGATGATCCTTCTATTAAGATCTATGTCTTCCCATGTGAGTGCAAGTAATTCTCCCCTGCGCAAACCGGCGTACAGCATTATCATTCCGGCATGACCGAAACGATGTCCGCGCCAGTTATCCGTAACAAGCGTAATCTGTTCAGGTGTTAACGGCTGCCGCGCTTCCGGCTCTTTATTCGGTACTGATACGCCTTGAAACGGGTTTCGCATTATCAGATCAGAATCTACAGCAACTTTCATAATTCGCACTGCCGATTGCTTAACTTGCTTCATGGTCCCTGTCGCATAATCCATCTTTGCCATCGAAGATATTATCGACTGCAAGTGAATCTGCCTTAGGTCTCTGACCTTCAACTGCCCGATTGCAGGAAGCAAATGCTTATTCAGAAGATGGTTCTGTGCATACATCCATCGTTCAGTCGCAGTTGGGTTGTACTGATTCAGCCATATATCCGAGAGTTCCGCGAATGTTAACCCATTCTCCCAGACCGCAATTCCGCTTTGAAGCTGCTTGGTTATTTCCATAACCTTTTGCTCAAGCTCCTACTTGGTTTTACCGTACACT
>JAFZJT010000267.1 GCA_017553815.1 Clostridia bacterium | reverse complement strand
GTTACCACAAGCGGTAACGGGGGTATTCGCTTTTAATCCTTTACTCTGCTTGCCGCTTTCAACTGTCTTTTTATCAATCTCTCTTTTCTAATACTCTCCCTTTTTTAGCGCTCCCCTGCGGAACACCGCTAACGCGGTGTCGGGTTTTACTGAAAAAACAGGGAGCATGACAATGGAAAGAGAAAGCGCAATATGCTTCGGCTGCGAAAGAGAGTTTGCAAGCAACGAGATAACGCATTTTTGCAATGCTTCGTTCTGCCCCGATTGCCTTGAGCTTGAAACCGCCGTATGCGCGGAATGCGGCTCGCGCGAATGGACGGGCGATCTTGAGTATGCGAACGATAATGCCTACTGTGAAAGCTGCGCCGAAAGGCGGCTCGTTCGCTGTAGCTGCTGCGGCAGATGGATCGAGCGCGAAAATGCGCTCGGAAGCAAACCGTACATCTGCGAAAGCTGCTGCACGGTGGAGCAATACGAGCCCGCGATACACGAATACGGCTATAAGCCAATGCCCGTGTTTCACGGTGAGGGGCCGAGGTTCTTCGGAGTTGAGCTTGAGATAGACGGCGGCGGCGAGAGCGGATCAAATGCGAAAGCGCTGCTTGAAATCGCAAATGCGGAAGCGGAAAACCTGTATTGCAAGCACGAAGGCAGCCTTGCCTGCGGTTTCGAGCTTGTAACTCACCCGATGAGCCTTGCCTATCACGAAACGGTGATGCCGTGGGCGGGGCTGCTGCTTGCTGCGGATTCGATGGGCTATACAAGCCATGATGCAGATACCTGCGGGCTGCACATCCATATAAGCAGAGCAGCCTTCGGAGAAAGCGAAGCGGAGCAGGATGCGGCGATAGCGCGCCTTTTATGGTTCTTCGAAAAGAATTGGAGAGAGCTGCTGGTGTTTTCACGCAGAACCGAGGAACAGCTTGAGCAATGGGCTCAGCGTTATGGGCTTACGGAGCACCCAAGCGAGCTGCTTGAGAGCGCGAAAGGGCGCGGCGAAAGATATGCCGCCGTGAATCTTGTGAATGCTAACACGGTGGAGCTGCGGATATTTCGCGGTACGCTGAAGCTGAACACGCTGCTGGCGGCGCTTCAGCTTGCGGACAGCTTGATAGACCTTGTGTGCAGAACGAGCGATCGAAGCATAAAGTCGCTTTCATGGCAGAGCTTTGCCCATTCGATAGAAAAGAGCGAACAGAAAGGCTATCTTATAGAGCGCGGGCTTGTAAGCGAGGTGACGGACTAATGTGCTGCTTATTCGGCATTATAGATCCCCACCTTGCTTTGAGCGGCAAGGAGAAAACAAGGCTTATCCGCGCGCTTTTAAAAGCTGCGGAGGCGCGCGGAACGGATGCCGCCGGTATAGCGTACAACACGGGCGACAGGCTCCGCATATTGAAAAAGCCGCTGCCGGGGCATCTTTTAAGAGCGCGCATACCCGACGGCGTTCGCTGTGTGATGGGACATACTCGAATGACAACGCAGGGATCGGAGAAGCATAATCGCAATAATCATCCTTTTATCGGTGCTGTGGGGAACACCCGATTTGCATTGGCGCATAACGGCGCTATAGTGAACGACAGAGCGCTGCGGCGCAAGCTCCGCCTTCCGAATACGAATATCGAGACCGACAGCTATATCGCAGTTCAGCTAATCGAGCATTACGGCGGGCTTTCGCTCGACAGGCTTCAAAAAATGGCGGAAGCTATCGATGGAAGCTTCTGCTTTACGCTGCTCGATGATAAAGACCGATTATTCTTTATAAAGGGCGATAATCCGCTTGAGGTACGGCTGCTTCCTAAAAGCGGCTGTCTTGTTTATGCTTCTACTGAGGCCGTGCTTGATGCGGCTCTCAATGCAAGCGGGATTCTGAACTCAACTTGGAACCTGCCCGTTGAGCTGCACTGCGGCGATATTATCGGAATATCCGCAAACGGAGATGCAGAGCACCTGCGTTTCGATCCGTATGCGAGCTTTGGCCTCGGCGCATACACGAGCGAAAGAAACGAGTACATCGAGCTGCTGAAGGACTATGCCGTTTTCGCCGGTCTTGACGAGGGCACAGTGGATAGGCTGCTTGAACTCAACTTTTCGCTTGATGAGATAGAGGAACTGCTGCTGTCTGCCGGTGCTTAATAATCGTGTTAGGCGCATAAACCAACACCGGCGGATAATTCTTGTTGGGTTATAGGCGCGAACCGGAACAACCTGAACGCGTTACTTATTGCCATCACCAAGGGAGCGCAATAAGTGCTCGAAATGGCTTCGAGCCAAAGGATGCGGCCGCGTCCAAAATTAACCCGTAAACGGTTTTTTTTCTTATCGGCGGCGTGAATCCCACCCTGTTTATAAAAATCAGTATTGATGTTATCATGATAAGGTAATGATCTTATCATGATGTTATCATTACCACATCAATACAATATTTTGCACAAAATGCGTCAAAACGCACCACGCATTTGCGCAAAATAAATCCTTATAAACAGGGCTTTTTTTCAAACAATTTGCGCAGCCAAAATCGAATTAGCGCAGAAACACCCGATTTTGCGCAAATTATTTTCCTATACGCCGCCTTGGTTTTTTCGAATTTGCGCAAATAAAGCGCAAATGATCGAAAAAACAAAAAGAGCATAAGCGGTCCTGACGCAAATGCACCTTCGGCACATTTGCGGCCCTATCGGGCAGGACTGACGCCTTTCAAACGCTCCACCGGAGCGTTTGTCGGCGTCACCCTTGACAGCCTCTCGGCTGTCTGCGGGCGCTTACTGCGCTCACGCTGCTAAAAAACAATCTCGTCGTTCGCTTGGCTTGTCGCTTCGCTTTCAAGCTACTCTTTCATCGCAAGAAAATATATACGCCACATTTTTGCAATCCCCGTTTGACTTTGATACAATTGAAGAAAACAGCGCAAAGAACGGAGTATGATAGATGTCATTAAGCAAGTATGAATTCAAACAGAATATAGGCAGTATGGCCTTTGCCTACTGTCGCTGCTCAACGGACAAACAGGATACCTCGATAAATCAACAGATAAAGATGTGCCGCGAGTATGCAGAAGCTCACGGCTACAAGCTGGATGATAGGCATATATACCGTGACGAGGGCATCAGCGGCACCAACGATGAGCGCCCGGCGTACCGCGCAATGCTGTACGACGTGGATATGCTCCGCCCCGCATACATCATCGTGTGGAAGCTCGACAGGCTTTCGCGTGATAATGCCGAGCTTACCCGTGCGCTTGACTGGCTGCGCCGTCACGGAACACAGGTTATCAGTATCACCGAGCCGAGCACCGGCAACATGATGGTCGATATGTACCTAACCGGTATGGCGGGTATAAGCGCACAGTTGTATGTAATGCAGCTCGCCGAGAATGTTCGCAGGGGAATGAACCACAGAGCCGAGAACGGGCTTTACAACGGTTCTCCGATTTACGGGCTAATAGGGAAAGTGAAGCAGCCATACTGCATTGACGAAGCTACCGCACCGGTTGTTAAACGCATATTTGAGGAATATGCCGCAGGAAAGCCGAAGCGCCAAATAATCGATGATCTGAACAGCGCCGGACTTCGTTACATCACAGGAAAGCCGTTTTCTATTTCTTCCGTTTCTCATATTCTTACAAACCGTGCGTATATAGGCGAATATAAATGGGGCTCCTATGTTATCCCGGGTGGCATACCCCGAATAATCGACGACGAGCTGTTCGCAAAAACACAGGAACGAACACGGCGTAATGCGCTTGGCGGCTCCGGCGTGAGAAAAAAGCTTTGTCCCGATCTGCCGATTGCCGACTTTGAGCTGTCCGAACACGCCTATTGCGGGTATTGCGGAAGCACGGTGCATGGCAAGAGCGGCACAAGTAAAACCGGCGCAATTTATTACTATTACGTCTGCAAATCCCGCAAGCATCATAAGCATTGCGAGCTGAAACCAAAACGCAAAGAGCTGCTTGAGGAGATCGTCAATGAAGCTTACAATGAGCTGCTTCAAAAATCAGAGTATCGCATAGCTGTGTCCCTGTACTGCTACAATCAATGCAGGGAGCAATACGCAGGCAACGACGCTTATATTGCATCACTTGAGGCTGAGCGTGAAACCTGCCGCAGAAAGCTCCAGAACATTATGAGAGCAATTGAGAACGGCGGGTATACTTCAACGCTATCGGATAGGATTCGTGAGCTTGAAGCGCAGATACAGCAGCAGAGCGAGGCAATCGCAGCGGAGCAAGCAAGGCGTGAAAGCGGCCCTGAGTTCGGAACGATCCTGAAATACTTTGATTCAATCGTTGATAAAAAAGCGTATAAATGGGATCTGATAGACCGCGTAGTGATCTACAACAACAAGATAGTTCTGCTGTTCAAGTTCACATCCGATCCCCGTGAAATCCGCATAGAAGAGATGTCTGAAATGCTTGCAAACAGGAAGCGGATATTTGAAATATTCGACAAAGGCTTATTCTCCGAACATACACCGGAGCAAGAAGAGCAACTTCGCATAATGCTCAAAAGTATGCTCGAGGATGAAGAAGCTGCTGAAAACCACGATTTTTTCTGAGTTCGCCCGCCCTGCTTGGTCGAGTACCACAGAAAACGGTGTCCAATCGGGATGCCGTTTTTTGCTATGATAAATACAGATGCGCCGCTGCCAAAAGCTTCCGAAAAGGCCGCATAAACCGAAGCCACCCGTTGAGCATATCCGCACGAGGATATTTCAACAGGTGGCTTAAAATTATTGGCAATTCATTTTCAAATGCCCTGCTCCGAGTCTTTCCGTAAGCGCCTTATAAACAGCTTGGGAATCGGGGTGCTCCACGAGGTCGGAGTCCCTATAGAAATCCTCTATGACCTTGATACATTCGTTCGTCGGAAGCTCCGCCGCCGCGCTCTGCACACGCAAAGCGGGACTTGTGATGCCCTCAAGCCCCACCCGGCGCAGCGGCGTGTAAAGCTCCGCATAGCGCTCCGGTTCAAACGGAGCATATTCAAGAATACAAACGAATGCTGTAGCGTTCTTCATGCCGATAATTTAGCACTTGCAGCGCTTTTCGTCAAGCATAAAAGCGGAGCCGCCCAAAGACGGTTCCGCTTGATATGCAGATCTGCAATTCTTAATACAATGCCGATTCCTGTTTCGCTTTACCGCAAAGCACTTCGCAGAAACAGTTTACCGCTGCGAGTTATTCTTCAGATAAGGCGCTGCCACCATAAGCTGAGCCCTTTTCCGCTTCTTTCCCGTATAATTCCGCCGAGCTTAATCCCTTCATAAAATTATCAAGCTCATCCTGATTTTCGAGTTCGATAATCGGAAGGGAAGGATCGAGCAAATCGGGAGCAACTTGCTTCAATCCCGGATACTTGCTCAAAGCAGACGGTTCGCCGTATATATGCGACCGGGGGCGCCTCGGCTGCACCGGCTGCCTCTTAAACATATCCGAGCCGTTCAAGCCGCTCATCAAGGAATGCAGCTCATCGAGGCTGTTAACGCTTATAACGGGAAGCGTGGGATCGAGCTTGCTTGCATCAACCCTTCTCAGCCCCGGATATTCCCGGCTTATATCACGCTGCAATGCGTTCATTCCATCCGAGCCGTCTTGCTCGCCCGAAAACACACCTTGATTCGCAGCGTATGATAATATCAGAAAAGATAATATGGAGCTAATTCCCGCAAGCATAAGCAAACGAAGCCTTTTCACAATAAAATCCACCTCCGAAACAATATTTTACCATTAGTATAACCGTTGTTTACAGCTTTGTCAACGCTCTATATTAAATAGGCTCTACTCCCATTATCGTAACGGATTCAGACAAGCGAGCTTCAGTTTGCCTGCAACAAGGTAGATCATAGAGGAGAAGCCCTCAAAGGTGCGATATCCTCTTGCTTTCCTTTTTGCGGCTTGGATCATACTGTTGATCCCTTCGCAGATCGCATTGGTTATATGCGAACGAAAGTAATTGAGGATCTCGTTCTTATACTTTTTTAAAGTATCT
>JAFZJT010000266.1 GCA_017553815.1 Clostridia bacterium | reverse complement strand
CCTTCATTGGCGGTCTTTGCTATTCCATCCGCAAAAGGCTCGCCTTGCAGTTCCTTCGCCTGAAAAGGGCTTGCGAAAGCGGATAGTTTTTCTATAAGCGCACGGCTCTTTGCGGGCGAAATAAACTTTGCCGCACGAACCGCATCCACTATGGTTTTGAGTTCGGCTATCTCCAAGAGTCTGGAGCCAATGAAGTACTTATTCTGCCTGCTTCTGTTGCATACAACGTCGAAGCCGGAATCCTGCAATTCAAGCAGGTCTGCCGCAACAGTCTTTCTGTTCGGCGTTATGCCCTTGCTTTCCAAGTATGCGCAGATATCCTTTATTGTCGCAGGATGTTCCTCATCCGTGTTGTCCCACAGATATCGTATGATGTATAGCGGTCGGTTCTTTTCTGCCATATAGTGACTCCGTTTCTATTATGTTAATTGCTATTATACCACATTGTGTTATGCACAAGCATTAAGATTTAAAAAATGCGTGTCTATCTTCCCAACCTATTGTCGCACAACAGTTCTACATAAGCCAATATGCCTTTCGAGATGATTCGTCCCTCAGATAACTGAGGCGCCTGTGTCATCAATAGAAAAGCTTTTATAAACATCTATGCGATTCTTCAATCTTCATTGTGTTATTCGTTTGGTCTATTTGCACCATTTGGAAAACCAATAGCGTTTTACCACATGTTTCATGCAAGTTTTGGAGTCAACACAAACACAAACGTACAATTGTTATGCAAAGCATTGATTATTAGTGGTATTTCTGATAAAATCATAATATGGATATGATTCACACAAATTATGTGGAGGCTACTTTATATGAATTCACAGTCAGCTCAATCTTACAATGGCTCGTCATCCAGCTTTCAGCCAATGAGGGTGGTGTTAATCTCATATGACGGAGAGATGAGGTCAATCGCACTTCCCGCTATACGCGAAGGACGGTATAAATTCCTCAACGAAGATGGCAATGAAGATATTCCCATATACATCGAAGCAATTTCAAACCGCTGGATTGCACGCGCTGGAAGGAATGGTTATTTTTTTAAAGATGATCCAAGCACTCCATACGAAGAAGTAATTGGACCATCTATTGAAATCTCGGACAAATTGATTGTAAATGTCTGTATAGATAGTGCGAAGTACTATTTCTTTTCCGAATTTGAGTTGCAGGGTAGCAATGTTTTCAGACCGTATTACCTCGCAGATCCTTCCGATTGTTTTATTGGTCGGTTGGAAAACAATGACATTCAGTATCCTAGCGATATTGTTTCTAGAAGACATGCCAAATTGAGTCTATCTGAATCCCGTTGGAGCATCTCGGACTTGAACAGCACCAATGGTGTTTTTGTGAACGGCAAGAGAATTGAGTCCAATGGCGAAAGTACCCCTCTTTTTGTGGGTGACCGTGTTTTTATTGTTGGATTAACAATAATTATTGGAGTGGGTTTTGTTTCAATTAACAATGCCAACAATAGGATTAGTTTCCACACTCCGAAGATTCATCGAATACAACGCGTTCAAGACATCATACATCACGACAATACATTGAGTCAAAGAGAGAGCTCATTGTATGATCGCCAACCACGAAAAATGATCAAAATCGATCCTGATCCGATTACTATCGAAATGCCTCCGATGCCTCTTTCTGCTGCAAAAATGCCATTACTGCTCAGATTTGGCAGTTCAATGATGATGAGTGGCAATGCCCTGCTTACCGGAAACATCATGAATGCAGTTTCTTCGCTTTCTAACATGGTTTTTCCTGCAATTACACAGCGAATGACCGACGGAGACAGAAAAAAGTATGAAGAGATGCGAACCGATCGATATCGTGAATACTTAAAGGCAAAAGCGCAAGAGATAGCTGATGAATGCAGCAACGAGGAATCACTGCTTAACGAGAATTATCCTGAGCTAAATAAAGTTTTAAGCTTTATCACAACGCAAAACCGCCTGTGGGAACGTAGAAAAACTGATGACGATTTCTTGAAGATCAGGATTGGTTATGGGAAGATACCCATGATTGCAAAAAAGAACTATCCCCAGAAGAAGTTCGAGCTGGAAAGAGATTTTCTTGTAGAAGAAATGTATGAGGTTGCCGAAACGCCGTCGTATCTAAGAGATGCTCCGGTAATGGTATCGTTAAAGGACGATCCTTTTATTGGTATTGTTGGTGCATCGGAGGCAAAGCATGTTTTTGTTCGCAACTTCATTCTTCAGTTGGCATTGACACATAGCTATGATGAAGTAAAAGTGATACTGATATCGGAGACTAAGCTTGATAAAGAGTTAGGCTTTGTTCCATATCTGCCTCATTGCTGGAGCGATGATAAGTCAATTAGGTTTTTTGTTAATGCTCCAGTTGACGCACAGCAACTCTCAAAGTATCTAAACGATACTTTTGAAGAAGATTCCTCAAGCCATGGTAGAAAGGACAGCAAAGCAAAAGCATCATATGTAGTGATTTCGCTGAGCAAATCACTGTTTGATAGTATTGAAACATTTAAAACAATCCTCAACGAAGGCAGCTATTGCGGTTTTTCTCTAATTGCCGCTTTTGACGGAATGCCAAAAGAGTGCAGCAAGGTAATTAACGTTAATAAACCTTGTCGTCTTGTGGATTACTTGCATCCTGATGAAGATGACCAGGAGTTTTCTCTTGATAAATATGATACAGATATGTCCTCAGAAGCTATTGCGAGGTTGAAAAAGACTAAGCTAATGCTTAATTCTTCTCAATACTCGCTTCCCAGTATGCTGACATTTTTGGAAATGTTCAATGCAGGCAAGGTAGAACATCTCAATCCAGTTAAGCGATGGGAAAACAATAACCCCGTAAAATCACTTGCCGCACCTGTTGGTGTAGGCACGGATGGACAAACATTCTATCTCGATCTGCATGAGAAGCGGCAAGGTCCGCACGGTCTGGTTGCGGGTATGACGGGCTCCGGAAAATCCGAGTTTATCATCACTTACATTCTTTCAATGGCTGTCAACTACAGCCCTGATGAAGTTGCTTTCGTGCTAATCGATTATAAGGGTGGCGGCCTTACCGGTGCCTTCATAAATGAAAAGCAGGGAGTAAAGCTTCCTCATATAGTCGGCACAATCACTAACCTCGATGGCACAGCAATTAGACGCTCCCTTGTTTCAATAAACAGCGAACTCAAGCGACGCCAATTGTTGTTCAATGAGGCAAAAGCTGATACTAATGCCGGTACAATTGATATTTATGATTACCAAAAATTGTATAGAAATCATAAAGTCAGAGAGCCTTTGCCGCATCTGTTCATTATTTCTGATGAGTTTGCGGAGCTTAAATCACAACAGCCTGGATTTATGGATGAGCTTATCAGTACAGCTCGAATTGGGCGTAGCTTAGGTGTACATCTTATTTTGGCTACACAGAAGCCGTCCGGTGTTGTGAATGACCAGATTTGGAGCAACACACGATTCCGTGTTTGTTTGAGAGTACAAGATAAGAGCGATAGTACTGAAATGCTCAAGCGGCATGAAGCTGTCGAGATTAAAAATACGGGAAGGTTTTATCTGCAGGTTGGTTATAACGAACTGTTTGCGCTCGGTCAATCAGCCTGGTGCGGTGCTGAGTACACTCCTCAAGAGGAGGTTTTGTCCGAAAAAGACCACTCGATCAGATTCGTGGATGCTTCAGGGCAAACCATCCATTCAACGCGGCCTGAAACTAAGCGTCAATCCACAGGAGAAAAACAAATTGTTACTGTCGTTCGGTACTTATCAGACCTAGCTAAACGTCTGAACATAAAACCAAGAAGCCTATGGCTGGATCCGCTTCCCGATGTAATTGACTACTCGGCACTGCAAAGCGTTGTACCCAAGTCAAATGATAATGGAATACAAGCTTTGATCGGCATTGTTGATGATCCTGAGCGCCAAAACCAGTTCCCATTTATCATTAACATGCTTGACTTTAGAAACATGATGCTTGTCGGAACAAGTGGCAGCGGTAAAAGCACTTTCCTCCGTACGATGCTCTACTCGCTTGTCAGCGCATATTCTCCACAGGATGTTGCGTTCTTTATACTCGATCTTTCCAATAAAGTCCTTAGCGTGTTTGAGAAGGCTCCTCATTGCTGCGCATACTTAACTGACGAAAACGATGATGATATCACAAGGATGCTGCAATTCATTAAGAGGATTGTTGCCAAGAGAAAGGAACAATTCTCAAAAGCAGAAGTAACCACCTTTGAGGCATACAGAAAGATCGAGCGAATTCCTTTGATACTGGTGGTAGTTGATAGTTACATGAATCTTCCCTCGTTGGCTTGTGGAGAAGAGATTCTTGGTGATATTCAGAATTACTTGCGCGAAGGTGCTAACTTTGGCATTCGGTTTATTCTCACTTGCAATCATACAAACGAGATAAGCTCCCGGGCAAAACAGGAGATCGATCTTCGTGCAGCTTTGCAGGTTGGCGGTGATAAATACAACTATACCGAAGCGCTTGATGTGAAATGCTCATCGATTCCCAGCGAAAAAAACGGTAGAGGAATGTGCGTTATTGATGGTAATCCGTTAGAATACCATGTTGCTATGCTTGACTCCAATCTTTCTGAGCAGAATCAGTCATCCGCGTTAAAGGAGCGCATTGATCGTTTAAGTCAGCAGTTTTCAGGCATTGCAAGCGTCCCCAAACTGCCTATGGTTGATTTTAATCAGCCGTATGCTGATTTCTGTTCGGGCTTTGACACGGATCGAATCCCTATTGGATTTGCATTGGGCGATTTAAGAACAGTTGCCATGCCTTTGCAGCAGCTTAGAAGCATGAGTCTCTATTTCGGAAACCCCAAGGGAATTAAACCGGTTTTTTCAAACATCCTTACCGCTGCCGGTTTTAATAAGATGGATGTGATTATTCTGAAACGTTCTTCAGGAAGTGTGTTCGACGATATCCCCCTGGAGCAATACATCTGTAATGCTTATCCATTAGATATGACTATTGACAACATTGCTCATGTTTCAGATACAATACTTGAGAAGGTGCGTTGCGCAAACAAACTCAGAGATGAGTATTGTGTTCAAAACAACATACCGCTTGATTCAACCGGTAAATCTCGGAAGGCTGCGAAATATGTTCGCGAAATGACCACCCCGTTGCTTATTATATTCGAATGTTTCAGTGATTTCTGCGCCATAATCGAGGAAGACGAAGATATCAAGGGGCGGTTCTGGGGTTTCTTCCAAAAGCTATCTTATAGAAACATCTATTTCTGTGCCGGCTTCTATCCGGACGATGATCAGATGACGGCGCGAAACGAAACGCTTAAGTACTATAATCAGGAAGAGTTCTTCTTACTGTTTGGAGGAAGGTTCGACAAGGCAGCTTTTGCCAGTCTTCCATACGCTCTCACGAAGGTTGACTCGATTGACCCCAGCTTCAATCAGTTGTTTATGAAGTACCGCTCCGGAATTCATTCACTTGTAATGCCTTGCGGTGTGCTGGATAGTGAACACGCTGATCCCGACGAAAGAGATATTGTTTAGCATGCTGATGCCCTCGATTAGAGTAAAGCAATTATTCGAGGGCATTGGTCTATCAAAACAGCAATCAATGACAGCACAATCACAAGAATGCTATCATAATAATCATAATAAGATGGTAAAAATGTTTTAAGTGTTCTGGTACAATACATAGGTAACACAAAGGATACAAAAAAGGGAACCCATGTGGTATAGTTAAATTGAAAACAACTTCCACAGCAAAAAGGATGTTCCCTGTAATGAAGAATACCACAGAAGCGCACTTTCATCAACGG
>JAFZJT010000265.1 GCA_017553815.1 Clostridia bacterium | reverse complement strand
TATAACCAATGCGATCTGCGAAGGGATCAACAGTATGATCCAAGCCGCAAAAAGGAAAGCAAGAGGATATCACACCTTTGAGGGCTTCTCCTCTATGATCTACCTTGTTGCAGGCAAACTGAAGCTCGCTTGTCTGAATCCATTACGATAATGGGAGTAGAGCCATTTTTCTCTCGGCACTTGCAATTCTCAGTTAAAAATGCTATAATCCTTCCTGCGTTTGGCGCAAAACGGGTGTCTCTTGAAAACCACCCCAAAAAAACAAGGAGCAATTAAATAATGAAGACCCTTTCTTCTTTCCGCAGAATGGTGCGCGAAGTTCCGCCCATCGTTGCCGCGCTGATGATCCTCTCCGTTGTTGGGATGAATCTTCTCGCGAATAAAAGCATCGACACAGGGCTAAGCTGGCTGGCGCTCGACTGCGGCATTCTTTTTTCCTGGCTCGCCTATCTTTCGATGGATATTCTGACGCATTGCTGCGGGCCGAAGGTTTCCTCGGCTATGTCCGTTGCGGCGCTCATTCTCAACCTTTTCATGGTGCTGATCTTCTTTATCGCAAGCCGCATCCCGGGCGTTTGGGGCGAAAGCTTCGTTGACGGAAGCGAAAGGGTGATAAACTCGGCGCTCGACAACACATTCGGCGGCACGTGGTACATTCTGCTCGGAAGCTCCGTCGCGTTTCTCGCCTCGGCATTTATAAACAGCTTCTTAAACTATGGAATAGGAAAATTCTTTAAAAAGGAGCTGAATTTCGGCGAATTCGCGGTGCGCTCGTACGTTTCCACCTTCGTTGCGCAGTTTGCGGATAATATGATATTTGCGCTGCTCGTCAGCCGCATCTTTTTCGGCTGGTCGATGCTTCAATGCCTCACCTGCGCGCTTACCGGAGCTGTTCTGGAGCTCGTTTTCGAGGTCGTGTTCTCGCCCGTGGGCTACCGCATCTCCAAGCGCATGATGAAGGAAAAAGTAGATACAGTCATAGAAGAAATGGAGCAAAAAGCATGAATATAGTGATCAGCGGAACGGGCAGGGGCATCGGCAAAGCCATCGCCGAAAGATTTCTTGCGGCGGGGGACGCCGTTTTCGGATTCGATATGAGGGGAAGCGCGATAGAGCATCCGAGCTATCGCCATTTCGTTTTCGATATCACGCGCGACGAGCCGATCGAGCCCGTGGACGCGCATATCATTATAAATTGCGCGGGAACGCTCGAGGGAGATGAAGCGATAGAGGTCAATCTTTGCGGCAATATCCGCTTCACGGAGCTTTTCAAGGACAGCACGAGCCTTAGTTCGGTGCTGTTTATCGCCTCGGCTTCGGCGCGAAACGGCGCGGAGTTTCCGTTTTACGTGGCCTCAAAAGCGGGGATAGTGGGCTATATGAAGAACCTCGCGCTCGCGCTTTCAAAGCGCGGCATAACGGTGAACAGCATCTCCCCGGGCGGTGTCATAACGGAATCGAACGCGCATATCCTCGAGAGCGAGCGCCTCTATCGCGCCGTGCTCGATGAAACGCTGCTTGATAAATGGGCAGAGCCCGAGGAGATCGCCGAGCTTGCGTATTATATGACGAAGGTGAACCGCTCGATAACCGGCGAGGATATCTTGATCGATAACGGCGAGATGCTGAAGTCGAATTTTATTTGGTGAAAACGAGGGGATGAAAGCGCCACCCGCGGAAAGCGGCAAATGCCCCACGGCGAGCGGCAAATGCCCCCACGGCGAGCGGCAAATGCCCCCACGGCGAGCGGCAAATGCCCCCACGGCGAGTGGCAAACGCCACTCCGACGAGGAGCCCCGCGGCGAGTATAAAACGGAAAATGCGAAGCGCACCGTGCCATAGGGAAACTATGTGGCAGGTGGGTAAGCTGATACGGTAAAACAGTTTAACATGAACTCGGTACTGTGGATCATGAGGATTTGCAGTGCCGAGTTTTGCTTTACGACGATTCCAATCGGATTATCATAAGCAGATGCGTTTTCTAGCAAAACACTTAATCCAATACACTTTAACACACGCCTAACACACGCGTGTGTTAAAACGTGCGTTAGACGTGCGTTAGAGCTTCATTTCCCGATACGGTATTTTGAATAACGGCCTTTATTTACAGCTTCCAGCTTGCCTTCATCAACAAGGCGTTTAAGCAAGCGATATGCTTGTGCGGTAGAAACATGGAGAAGCTGAACAACATCGGCATTTGAGATAAACTCATTATTCTTAGCTAAACGGATTATAAGCTCGGGATAGCGTGCTTCGTCGATATCCGCCTGTCTGACGTATCCGCTTGCCCGCCCCTTGTTGCTATACAGCTTATGGGACAGCATGTAAGTTCGTCCTCTGCCCGCGCCGAACGCTTCGACCAAGCCGGATTCAATGGATCTATCGAGAACCACTTTAACGGCCGCTTCGGAGAGGTTGACCGCTTCTGCAATTTGATGAATGTCGGAACGGGGAATATCCTTCAGCTTATTCAACACCAGCAGCGTATTGAGCGGCAGCGGACGACCGAGGCGATTCTGTTCGTCCGAAATCATCTTCGCAATTTGCAGATCGGGCTCATTGCGCGGGATGAACAGCGATACCGTTACAGTCGTGGAATCGGAATAGTCCGGAAGCGGACTGCCATAGATCAAAGAACCTTCAAATATTCTGTCAACGCCTCGACCGGTGCGTTCGGCAAGACCGATACGCTTCAGCACATCCGCAAGGAGCGGGTTTCTTCCGTGCGGCTCGGCTGTAAGAAGATTGTTGACGGAAACGCCCTCGATAAAGCCGCCGGGATTGGCGATAGTCAACCCGCCATCGCAAAGTGCAACTCTCACGCGCCCCATTTTGGAGTAGTCGCGATGGCTAAAGGCATTTACGATAGCTTCGCGCAGCGCCCTTTTATTGAAATCCGGTGCGGGAATACGGAACAAGCCGTATTCGAGCTCATACTCGGGATTGCGAGCTTCGAGATAGCCGTTCAGCTTTTCGATCATCAGCAGGAGCGGCAGCGCAAAATCTTCGTTCTTTACAACATTCGTGCCCGACAGTTCTTGAAATGCCGCACTGCTTGTAGGCACATACTGCTTTAATGCCGATTCCCTGCCAAGCATAAGTATTCCGGCAATCGTGGGGAAGGCTTTGCCGAGTTGCTCTGTAACGAGCCCCAACGCCTTAAACAGTTCTTCATCGGACAGCTCAAGCAGAGAACGATCCCCGTTGTATGCGAGGATCGTTTTCCTCAATCTTTCAACTTCGATCGGATCGAAATCATCCGTGGTTGCGCTCTGTATCGGAAGCGCGGAATAGTCCAAAAGACGAAGATCGGATAAACGCGTCGCCATTTCGTTCGGATACATCGGAACATTTTCAGGAGTGCCATCCATCTTCAAGCGCCTGCGAAGCGTTTTGCCCGATTGCGTTGCAACTATACCTCCATAGGACTTGGGTACGGATATCTTCAAAACGGGCTTTACATCATCAACGATCTCCGCGCGGATAGAAACTGGCGGAATGGTATTATTCGCGATAAACGCGCTCAATGTCATCGGATTGATGTGGTCGGGATGAACGCCGGTTATAGTGCCGTCGTCTTCAACACCAAGATATAAATCGCCGCCGTCCGTATTCGCAAAAGCAACTACGGCATCAAAAATATCGCTGTTGGATAGCTTTTTGACGTCGCTTTTGAACTCGATTGTAAGGCTTTCATTTTCGGGTATTATTCGCATGATCCAATACACCTCCAAAAACATTTTAACACACGCGCGTGTTAGAATCAAGAACTTAATGCACAAATATGCGTTAAAATGCAGTTGCGGTATTGAAAATACTGTCGGTTTCGCATGACACCCTAAAGACTATCACCATTCAATCGAAATGACGCTCTACCTGCTGATAACCGACGATGCAAAGCCCCTGCGAATATGTAAAGGCTGTGATAAGGTGTTTGCCGCGCCAAGATCGAATGCCGTGTTTTGCAGCACAAAGTGTAAGAATCGGTATTATCTCTGCGGCGAGCAGGAACGTGAGACGAAATGAGCCTGTAATAAGCAACAGGATTGCTGGTATTATTTCGATGATTGATATTGATTAAAACACTCTTTTTTGGTATCATTGTAGTAGCTTGGTTAGGCTATTGATTCCGCAATAAAGCTGTTTAATCAAATCCATATGATGAGGGTGGAAAATGAATTCTGGTATTTTTATAAGCCACAGATCAACGGATAAAGAAATCGCGGATATGCTCAAGGATTTCTTGGTTGGTGTTGGAATCTCTAACGATCTCATCTTTTGTTCATCGCTTCCGGGTAATGACATTGTTCAATGCATTTCGCGCGAGGTTCAAGAGAAGCTTCAAAATAGCACTGTTAACATCGCTATTCTTTCTCGCAACTACTACGAGAGCGCATATTGCTTAAATGAGGCAGGGATTGTTTGGTTTCAGAAGAAAGATACCATTATTATTGCCTTGCCGGAGATCGAACCATCAAATATGTATGGCTTTTTGAACAGCGAATACAAAATACGCAGGCTTGATAATATGGATGATGTGTCCGCTGTATACGATATAGTGAACACTGCAATAAATGCGCCTCATAATACAACGGCAATCATAAATAGCGCTATTCAAAAACTTATATCTAGGTACAATGAATATATTGCAACAAGAACTGCTGTAAAGGATTTAGCAGTAGGTCAAGATATGCTCAATAGTGCTTCTGACAACATCATTAAGTACGAGAGCCTAACAGAAGATGAAAGAGTTGTTTTGTTCTACATGTTTTCAAGACACACGCGAAAAGCGACAAAATTGGAAGTTATGAATTGGCTCAATGAAAATGAGGTTCACGGCGTTAATGTTGATAATGCATTCGATTTGTTGTCAGCATCAAAGATTGCAACTATTGCTGATCGTGGCGTTACTGGACAAACTATTGCAGCCATTGAGCTTGATATTGATTATTTTAGAAATGCTGTCATCAATGCCAACACACAAAAAGACTGGGAGCAAACAGTAAAACAGCATATTTGCCTTGCTTCGAAAAAGTATTCCGAGCTACTTGAAGCTGGAAAACTTGATGATGCCGACATATTGTTTGCATCATATCTTATTGATGAAAGGGTATCAAAACTCGGTGATAGAGGAAATGCTGGTGGACAGATTGCTGATATTGAAAATTGGGAACGCAAACATAGTATTACAAGCATTGTATCAAATAATTATCATAGATGCTTGGGTTTATTAACTGATAATGCTCTTGTATATGAAAGTGCTTGGACGAGCTACCATAACCCCAAAGAATACACAATATTCCCATCACTTAAAGAATGGCTGTTAGGCGTTCCTATTGTGTTACAAGACCTTATAGCGCAAGCGAAAACTAAATACTCAGATGATTTTCCGTTTTGATTGATTGGCAAGGAGGATCAATACATGCCCACTCTTGAATGGATAGGAAAAGACAAGGTAATAAACCATCATCAGCAGGTGCCGTACAGGGTGCTTGAGGAGAGGTACACATTTGGCGCGGAGAAGAGCGAAAATATGATAATCCGCGGTGATAATCTTGAGGCGCTCAAGGCACTTCTGCCGAAATACGAGGGCAGGATCAAGTGCATCTATATCGATCCGCCGTACAACACGGGCAACGAGAACTGGGTTTACAACGATAATGTAAACGATCCGAAGATCAAGAAATGGCTTGGGCAGGTGGTTGGCAAGGAGGGCGAGGATCTCAGCCGCCATGATAAATGGCTTTGCATGATGTATCCGAGGCTGAGGCTGCTTCAAAGGCTTTGCGATCCTAACGGGTGTATCGCTATTAGTATTGGTTTTCATGAAGTAAATAATCTCATTTCGTTGTGTCAAGAGATGTTTTCATCGCGGCAGATAATGACGGTCACAGTAAAAACGTCGGGAGGAAAACCGTCGGGGTCCTTCAATGTTACACATGAGTACATTGTTTTTATCCTTCCTAAAGATTTTAGAGCCAATGCTTCGGCGTTAAGTATAAACAACGAGAGTTCTCCTTATCACAGCATGACATTGGCCTCTTTTTTCCAAGAAGAAAGGCCGAACCAGACATATCCGATTTATGTTGATGACCTCGGAAGAATTGTTTCCTGCGGTTGTTCGTTACAAGAATTAATCGATCGCGGAGAGTATTGCGGGGATAAGGCTTCTTATTCTTTTGACTATGACAATGCTCCTGCCGGAACAACTGCAGTATGGCCAGTAACAAGCAAGGGCTTGCCCTGTGTATGGCGCCAAATTGCAGAAAGCACAATGAGGGACTGGAACCGCGGATACATTAAAGTCATTCCGCAGAAGAGCAAAGCAACAAAGAATAAGTGGTCTATCCAATTCTTGTCTGACGGCATAAAGAAAAAGATTGAAGACGGATCTTTTTCTTGCAAACCACAATCGGACGACTGTCCGACTCTTGAAATATTGGACTATTCAACCGCAGGAATAACCATTCCTACAATTTGGGATAGCAAGGACTTTTATACCGCAAAAGGAACTGATGAAATTGAAGGTGTTTTTGGAATAAAAACAGTGTTCACATATGCAAAGCCTACGGCTTTAATCTGTGAAGTTTTAAGGCGGTTAAGTGGGGATGACGATATCATTCTCGACTCCTTCGCCGGTTCCGGCACAACCGCTCATGCTGTTCTGAATATGAATAAGGCCGATGGCGGTAATCGCAAATTTATTCTTGTTGAGATGGAGGACTATGCCGAGAGCATAACCGCCGAGCGCGTAAAGCGCGTTATAAACGGTTACGGTGGAGGCAAGAACGCGGCGGAGGGAACGGGCGGCGATTTCACTTTCTATAATCTTGGACAAGCGCTGCTTCTGCCGAACGGCAATCTGAATGAGGAAGTTGATATCGCAAAGATCCGCGATTATGTTTGGTTTATGGAAACAAGGTCGCCGCTTGCGCCCGCCCAAAGCGCGAACCCCTATTTCCTCGGCAGCCATAACAGCACGGATTACTATTTCTATTATGAAAAGGATCAGCCCACCACGCTTAACCACGGCTTCCTTTCAACCATAAAGGAAAAGGCCGATGGGTATCTGATCTATGCCGATCTTTGCACCATTCCCGATGAGGAATTGAAAAAGTACAATATTACCTTCAAAAAGATACCGAGGGATATAAAGAGGCTTTGAGAAAAAGAGAGGAGCAATACTATGTCATTCACTTATTGGCTTCCCGATGAAAACGGTAATAGAGTTGACTGCACCACCGAATCGAACGCGGTGATTATTGTTGGTGCAAATGGATCGGGAAAGAGTAAACTTGGCGCATGGATTGAGCAGCAAGAGATGAAGCGCGTACATCGTGTTGGCGCGCAGAGGAAACTAAGTTTTTCGGAGAATATACCTTTAAAACCACTCTCGCAAGCTTGGAACTATGTCCAATTTGGTGCCGACGACGAATTTAGTGTATCTAACGGCATCAAAGATCATCGATGGGGCTGGAGTAACGCCGACTACACAACAAGATTAATTGATGATATCGACAATACATTTGCCGCGCTTTTAGCTATGAATAGCAACGAGGAGCATGAGTTTATTGAGAAGGCTCGAGAAGCAGAGGCGCAAAACATCACTATTCCTAAAGTGCCGATTACAGTTTCTGAAAAGCTTATTCGAATATGGCGACGAATTCTACCTCAACGCCGATTAGTTCTTGATGATGCAAAATTCATTGCCGTACTTGATAGAAATGATGGCGAAGGGAAGTATTCAGCAACTAATATGAGCGATGGAGAACGGTCCGTATTATACCTAACCGCGCAAGTTCTTTGTGCGCCAAAGGACACGGTACTTATCATTGATGAACCCGAAGTACATTTGCACAGATCAATAATGAACAGGTTATGGAAATCCTTGGAAGAGGAAAGGCAGGATTGCCTGTTTATTTATATCACGCACGATGTGCAGTTTGCCGCTGCCCATTCTAACGCGGATAAGATTTGGGTTAGAGAGTTCGACGGAAAACGGTGGAAATACGAAAAAATAGAAAGCGGAGAGTTGCCCGAGGAGATGCTTCTTGATATCCTCGGAAGCCGAAAAAAGGTTCTTTTCGTTGAGGGCGAAAGAAACAGCTTTGATGCCCAATTGTATTCGGAAATCTATCCCGAGTACTATGTAGTTCCGTGTGGAAGCTGTACGCAGGTTATCGCAAGAACCAAAGCTTTCCGCGGCAACCAATTTCTGCATGACAACGAAGTTTTTGGCATCATTGATCGGGACTTCCGCTCTGATTATGAGATAGAACAATACAGAGCCGATGGGGTTTATACAATAAGCGTTGCGGAAGTGGAGAACCTCTTTATTGTTGAGGAGTTGATAAAACTATTTGCAGAGCATTTGGGACGTAATGCTAACGATATTTTCGATAGAATTAAGCAGTATGTGATAACCGAACGATTTTCAAAACAAATTGAAGGACAAATTTGCGAGAGTGTTGTTGCACAAATCAAGTATGAGTTATCCAGCGCGAATATTTCAAAGAAAAATGAGTGTGAAGCAAAGGCAACACTCGATGCCGTTTTGAATAGCATAAGCTTTGACAGCATAAAGGCTAATGAGGGAAAGCGATTCAGAGATGCGCTTGCTGGTGCAGATTATGCAGAAATACTAAAACTGTTCAACAAAAAGAACATTGCCAGATCAGTTGGGCAATTCTTTGGTGTGAATAATGAAGAGTATCAACAGATGATCATTAGACTGCTACACGGGATACTGCATGATGAAATCATTGCTGCACTATTGCCATATATGCCGATAGGAATCCCTCGAACTTAGGAGAAAATAAAATGCATCTTAAAAACTACCAAAAAACCGTTCTATCCGACCTTGCCCGTTTTCTTGAGCTTATGACCGAGAAAGGCAGGGCTTCCGAGGCGTATTCCGCGCTTTGGGATGAAAAGAATGTCAACGTCGGGCTTGGGGGAATGCCCGTGTATAACGATGCTTTGGAAGGAGTGCCGAGCGTTTGCTTCAAGGTGCCTACGGGCGGCGGCAAAACCTTTATCGCGGCAAATGCCATAAAGGTCATCTATGATGCCGTGCCGAGCTTTGCCACAAAAGCGGTGGTTTAGCTCGTTCCGTCCGATGCGATACTTACGCAGACCTATGCCGCGCTCAGCAATGCCGCGCATCCGTACCGGCAGAAGATAGACGTTGATTTCGGCGGCGCTGTGGAGGTTTATTCAAAGGCGCAGCTTTTAAGCGGGCAAAACTTCAATCCAACCGCAGTAACGGAGCAGCTTTCTGTTTTCGTGCTCAGCTATGATTCGTTCCGCACGAGCAAGAAGGACGGCAGGAAGGCATATCAGGAGAACGGCAATCTTGCAGAGTTTCCAAAGCTTATGCAGGATAGGTCGATTCTGCTGCCCGATACCGATGAAACCGCTCTTATACAGGTCATTCGCTCGCTCAATCCCGTGGTGATAGTGGATGAAAGCCATCACGCGGTCAGCAATCTCAGCGTGGATATGATAAAAAGCTTCAATCCCTGCTTTGTGCTCGACCTTACCGCAACACCGAAGAAAAACAGCAATATCATATCCTTTGTGGATGCAAGGCAGCTCAAGGCGGAGAATATGGTCAAGCTGCCGGTCATCGTTTACAACCGCAAAACGCAGGAGGACGTTTACGCCGATGCGATCCATTTAAGATGCAAGCTGGAGGTGCAGGCGCAGAACGAGCAGAAGGAAACGGGCAGATACATTCGCCCGATAGTGCTTTTCCAGGCGCAGCCGAGGGTTGGCGCAGAGAGCACCACATACGAAAAGATAAAGCAAACGCTTATCGATGCGGGCATACCCGCAAACGAGATAACGATAAAGACGGGTGATAAGGACGAGCTCAAGAATATCGATCTGCTTTCCTCCGATTGTCCGATACGCTACATTATTACGGTCAACGCGTTAAAGGAGGGCTGGGACTGCCCGTTTGCCTATATCCTTGCGACCGTTGCGAACCGCACATCGTCCGTGGATGTGGAGCAGATACTCGGAAGGGTTCTTCGCCTGCCCTATACGCAGAAGAACAGGAGCAATGTGCTCAATATTTCGTATGTCATCACTTCGTCTTCGGACTTCTCAGGAACGCTTGAAAGAGTTGTGAGCGGACTTAACAACGCGGGCTTCACCGATAATGATTACCGTGCAAAGGATGCGGAACCGGAGCTTGTAAAAGAGCCAATACAGCCGCCCGTACAAACGCCCGTTCAGCCCGCTGCGCCCGCTGTTGACGGGGAAGCCGATATTCCCGAAGTCAACGCCGCAAGCCTAAGATCAATCGTTGAAAACGCGATGAATATGGACGGGAACACGCCAACTTCCGTTATCGAAGCGGATGCTATGCTGGCGATGGCGCTTTCGCAGAATACCGCTTATGAAGAAGTTATGAGCGGAGCGGTCGAAACCGCGCTCGATCTTGCGCCGGTGGAAGTTCGGGATAAGATGAATGTGTTTATGATGAACGAGGAGTTCAAGGAAGAAGCTTCCGCGCTGCGGCTGCCGCAGTTTATGATAAAAACCGAGGTCAGCTTCTTTGCGGGGGAACACATTCCGCTGAAGCTTGCCCACCTCGAGGAAGACTTTTCGCTCAACGGCAGGGATGCGACTATTGATTTATCCGCGATCGATGCCGAAATGTTTAAGATAGATACCGATGACGGCAAGGGCAAAGTGCCGAAGGTTTGGCGTATCGGCGGCTCGGACAACGCCTTTTTCAAGGAATGGTTCAATGCTGCGCCTTCGGAGGCAAGGCTGAGAAACTGCAAAGCGCAGATAGTCAATAAGCTTTCACGATTCAACGGCATCAAGCATAGCGAGATAGTTGATTATGTGGATCGTGTTGTCGCTACGCTTAACGAGGATCAGATTGCAGATATGGAGCAGTCGGTCTACCCGTATGTTGTGAAGATCGAGGAAAAGATCAAAGCGCTGCTTTCGGAATACAGAGCCAAGGTGTTCAGCCTGTGGTGCGAGCAGGAGCGGATCGTTTGCGAGCCGAGTTATGCGCTGAAGCCCACGATCTCGCCAACGCAGACCACCTCGATGTTCCCGCGCTCGCTCTACACCAGCGAGGAGGATGTGAACGAATACGAAAAGAAGGTCGTTATGGAGCTTTCCTCAATGCCGAATATCAGATGGTGGCACAGGAATATCTCCCGCCTTGGCTTTGAGATAAACGGCTATATCCACGCCTATCCCGATATAATCGCATTGACCGACAGCGGAAAGATTTTGCTAATCGAAACCAAGGGCGATCACCTCGATAACGACGAATCGAAGGCAAAAGCGAAGCTCGGAAAGCTGTGGGATAATATGGCAGGGCCGAAGTTTAGGTATTTTATGGTGTTCCAAACGAAGTCGCCGGAGTATGAGGGCGCGTATTCGTTTGATAGGTTTATGGAGATCGTGAAGGGGATGTGAATACGCACCTATGGGAAAAGATTATTCTAAAAACCATATAGTGCCCAAATGCTATTTGGATCGTTTTGCAGAGCCCGGACGCAGCGAGTACATCATTGGTACGCGACTGAATAAGGATGGGGAACTAAAGTTCTATAAACAAGCAACGGATAATGTCGGTTATATTAAGGATTTCTACGATGTAGACGACAAGGATGATACGAAGTATTGGGAGCACTATTTTGCCGGAACACAGGATTCTCTTTGTGGCGCGCCTCTTGGCAGAATAGTTGCTGCAGCAACTATGGCGAAACCCGACACAAGAATCCTCAATGATCAGGAAAAAGACGTTCTTGCAAGAATAATAATGTCGCAGCTGTTAAGAGTGCCAAGCAGCATAAACCATACAAAAACGCTATATCCTGCTGTTTCTAAGAGTATCAAGGCAATTACGCGATCAGCTTTGCCACTTGCAGCGAGGAGCAAATTTGAAAAAGCATCAAGAAGGGCGGAATTGACTGACAAAGAATTAATGCAGCTTCATTTGAATAGTTGCTTTGATCCTGAACTCTTTGAAAAATACTGCGCTATACTTAAAAGCCGCATTTGGATCGTTGCAAGAAACACTCAACGCAGCAATATGCCGTTTGTAACCAGCGATCACCCGGTTCTTGTTGAAGGATTCTTCAATCAACAAAAAGGTTTATATGCTAATGGAATTGCGAACGCGTTAACAGGCATCTTTTTTCCGGTTTCGCCTTCCGTGGCAATACTGAATTACTCATGTGACGGTCTTCTGTTTCTTGCAGATAAGCACATTGATAAAAGCATCGAAGGGTATTCCGATATCGCCGCGGCGATTTACGAAATGCTTGACGGAAGAATAACCTTGCTTGATGATATACCTTTTATTATAGAGAAAAATGTAGCGATAATGGAACAGGCGCATATGTTTTCGTTCATTACGCAGCCGCTGTATGATGATTTTCTATCGACGGACAACGAATAATGTCTGAAGTTCGCTATTGCAGATATGAACAGAATGAGTACAGCTAAATAACAATGAGAGTCAAATCTATGGATAAGGTACAATAAGTTGCACAGATTAGGCGGCTGCTGATTCACATTCCAGCTCTGGATCAGGATGCGAACCAACACTCCCCTGGAGCGATTGAACCGCAAGATCAAACGCCGAACAAAGGTGGTCGGGACTTTCCCTGACGGAAAATCGGCTCTGATGCTTGTGTGTGCAAGGGTCCGGCACGCTGCGTCGAGCGAATGGGGTTCAAAACGCTATCTCAACATGGAGCATTTGAAATCGATGATCCTCTCCGATGAGGAGGGATACATAGCCGGCTAACTCTATACCGGTCTGAACTGTCCGCTTATCGCCTGTAAGATCATAACGGTCTGCCCTTTGCCCGTCAAGGGTAAATGCACGGCTGCGCTGGCTCTCCGGCCATCGGCCGGACCGGGGTCTGAAAACCCAGGCGATTCAGCAGGGAAATGAATTTGCGCAAAAATATTGGAACATCGTTGCCTTTAAAATGCTCACTAACTTGAGATGTCAGGGCGACTTCAAGACATCTCAAGTTAGCTATATCATACCAGTTATACAAAACTCGAAAATGAATCAATTGCTCATCTTCTCTCCACTTTGCAGACTCTCGGGTTTGTCTCTATGAGCAATTCATATATACTTTGAGCATATGCGGTCATATCAGCCTTGTTCGGCTCAGGAATCCATTTTAGAGCATCTTTGTATGTTGGATCAGTTGAAATAATCAGCCTAGCTTTATACTCTCTTTGGATGCTACCGATTTCTCTGGCAATTCTAATATTGATATTCCTATTCTCTGAATCTTTAGAATCAGTTTTATATGTATATGCTAAATCGAAGTCTTTTCTAGAAGAAGTCGTATTCATACACATATTACACCATAGCGAGAAGATATAGTCTACAGGTTCTGTATTTGGTTCCACAAAGCGTCGCGCACCTTTGGGTATATCGCCATATTCAGCAACTCCAAACTCATGCGTAAGAATAATGCTAAGAATATCTCTCTTGTTGTACTCCGGATAATCTGCAGGGGCATTTTCTGGCAGATAGAGAAACGCTATTAGCATCATTTCATAAACATGTTCAAGTACGGTCTCTTTATGTTGACCATTACTGTCGTCTTTGGGGTTGATGTTGTTATCAAGGATCTTGTCTTCTTCGTTCTTATCAGTGTCCTTTGGCGGCTTGTTGTAATCCCAACATGACCTGCCGAAATATTCAAGCTTTCTCAACTTATCAAAAGCATATTCGGGGTGCGCTCGTAAAGCGATATCCTCATGTAGCTTATCCTGGCATTTGCTAGAAACATCACATTTATTGAACTCATCTTTGCAATCCAGAAACAACTGTTTCATCTCTAACATTAAAGATTTGTATGCAGCGCGTAGCCTAATATCAGAAATAATCCTGATCCGTTCATTGGCTATATCTATACGATTAATGACGATGCTCAACACAGCAACTATACGCTCGATTTCTTGACTATCATACTCCTCATTATAGAAAAACGGATGTGTCAAACGTCGACCATTAAGATAACTCTTTACCATCAGTCTGCTTTTTACAAAGCTGGCTAACATAAATGCATTGTAGAGGTATACAGGATTGTTTTCATTATCAAGCAACGAATTCAGATTGCGAAAAACCAACTCAAAATCAAAACCTTCTGAGTACTCGCATTCCACAAGCATCTCGCTGCTTTTATAGTTCTGCGCAGCATCCCCGTAATATGTCAGCAAAAAGGCTCGATCGTATTCGACAATCTCCTTTTGAAAAACTATGTCGGATAGGAGACTATTCAGTTCTTTTCCTTGTTGCGAAAGATGAATCTCTGAATCAATATAGACGCGCGCAATTCGGAATGACCGTTTCAAGCAATGATAATCAAACGGCGTAAGCTTTTTTGAACTACCCAATAGTGTTGTAATTAATCGGTTACGATGATTCTCATCAATATCCTTTGACAACAACTGGCCAAGTACATATATTAGTATTGAGCGAATTTGTGCTGAATCTGTCACTTTTTCATTTTGCTCACACAAATCAAGAAAACGCTTGATCTGATTCGGAGCGCTCGGCGCGAACCTTTCATATAGTGCTGCACAAATAAACAAGCCCAATTCATGAGTCATAAATGGCTTCCATTCATTTATCTTTATTCTTTCAAACAACTCGGCAAAGTATTCTGCGCATAGCATATTCCTTATGCTTTTGTTGCTAATAATCAGTTTGAAATCTTTTGTTTTGCAGGATGAGCATGATGGGGTTGAGTAATCAAAATTATCAAGAGTCAAGTATTCATAAGCAGATTTCATTAACGAATCTTTCTCTGCATCATCCAGCTTATCCCAGTTAGTTTGTAATAATACGCATTTATAGTATCTAATAACCTGATACCATTTATCTGGAATCCTAGGAACGCCTTGTTTCATACGCATGTTAGGGTTCTGATTGCAAAACAAATAATACACTAACCCAATATCTGCAGTGACTTGACCACACTTTGTTAGTGACAATGCATTGACTTCTTTAATCCCATAGTCTCTGAGAATTGTGTTTACCGCAGTAAAAAAACCATCGCGTTTGTCTTTCTCTGTTTCCGAAATTGGAACTAAACAAACAGGATCCAAATACATAACATCACTGTCAGTTTGCAACCGCCAGTTGAGCATCGTTATTGTGCAACTCTTCTTGTACTGGTTAATAGAAAGCACAAACAAATCTTCATCTTTCTCAATGGCCTTGCATTTAGTGTGAATATGCTTATGTAAGATAATGCCATCATTACCATAGAAGTTTAACTCATCGAGTCCATCTATTAGGTATAGTAATTTGTATTCCTTTTTTTCTGCCAACAGATGATCCTTCAAATCATCAGCTTCAGATGTGAATGCATCAAAAGCATTCATAGCCACTTTAATCAGTTTTTCCGTTCCGACATGCTCATTAGCAGTAAAGTAACTGCGGAAATTAAAGTACAATGGTAATATTTGCGTATTACCATTATAAACTTTATTCAAGAAAAACGAGTAAAGCTCAATGAGTAGTGTGCTTTTTCCAGACCCCGGCTCTCCACGAATATTAAATGGATTGCAGAATTGAGATTTGGAGATTTTTTCGTATAAGAAATCGAATATGCTATTATCACCGCTCCACAAATCCACTTTTCGTGTTCTATCACCTTTGATTCGATATTCGCATTCCGCCTTAAAAACCGTTGACAATTGTTCGGTAATGCTCTTATCATAATGGTTTATTATGTCATAAGCACTGGTCAGCATTCTATCATTATGCAAATTCTTCGTCTGATTATCCAGAATGCTCTTTTTGCTAACAGCGTACATATCTTCAATGAGTTCAGGCCAATTATCTTTCTTCCATTCACCACAATCGAACAATATAGGGATGTGGTTCCATGGCACAGAATTAGTATCAATAATAGTATAACGTATCTGGTCACTATCTTTCTTCAACGGAGCACCGCAAAGAACAGCATTGTCTTCATTTGCAAATCCATGCTTATCGCCGTTTAATACACATGTCCCATGTGTCCTCAAAAAATGCCTGAATGTATGTTTCCTTGCTTTGTCATATACAGTTTTAGCTTCATCGCAATAATCATCGATTGGTTTATGTGAAACGAATATAATATGAGTATCGCAAGATAGTTTAAATATAGATTCATAGTCGATGTTATGACAACCACAGCAATATCGTTCATTAGTGTTAGGCGAGGGGGAAACTGAATCAAAACCACAAAAAGCTAAACAACCGTCAGCTGTTTCGTGGATGGGAGTATCTGTTCCAAGATAAGTAAATCCATTTTTGTCGCAAAAGCTCCTGAAAAGAGTAAAACGATCTTGAAAATTAAGCGTTAACTTGGAGTCACTGCATTTAACATCTTCATCCCCAATAAGCCATGTTCTATCATGGTTTCCACATGATACAATGGTGTTTTCAGGTTGCACGCCGATATTTTTAATAAACGTAGAAAAGAGGTTTCCCGTTTTCTCGAACAAGGCCTCGCAGGCTATTGTTAATTCGGAATTATAATCGTCTCTTATTTTCCCTCCCATTTCCTCTATTTGTTTAACACATATTCTCGTGTAATTCAAATAGTGTTCTTTCTTATATTCCTCATCATTTCTTTTGTTTAACAACTCATTTTCCCACGTTGCAACAAAACTGTCAAACTCATGATACTTTTCCCGCAAGTTGCCAATGATACTTGCTGCAATAGCGCGCTGATCAATAAAGTCTCCTGTATTAACAACATATTCTATCTTTTTATCGTACTTTTTTTCTTTCAGAAATTCTGTAAGTTTGTTCAGAATCTCTTCAGCATCAGAATATGC
>JAFZJT010000264.1 GCA_017553815.1 Clostridia bacterium | reverse complement strand
GCCGGTGGTGCCGGAGATGGAGTTCTCGGCAACGATAACGTATCTGCTGCCGACCTCAACGTTGTTGACGAGGGTATAGGTGGTAACGCCGGGAGCCGCGGTGGGAGCGGGGGTGTTGGTGGGCTTGGGCGTCGGGGTAGCCGTGGGCTTGGGCGTCGGAGTAGCCGTGGGCTTAGGCGTCGGAGTAGCCGTGGGCTTAGGCGTCGGAGTAGCCGTGGGCTTCGGCGTCGGGGTAGCCGTGGGAGCCGCAGTAGGAGCCGCCGCGCCTTCGGTCACCTTGTAGAGGCGGAAGGTTGCCGCATTCTTTGCGGTGGTGAAGTAGGTCATGGCGGACGCAATGGTCAGATAGTAGTAGCCGTCGGTATCGACCTGGTTGTTGAACGAGCCGTTAGTGGTCGAATACAGCCAGTTGATCGCGGTGTCGGAGGGGGCAAGGAACTGAGCCGAATCAAGACCCATGTACTTGTTGTTTCCAACGCTTCTCCAGGTGTAGCCCGCGTTCGCGCTGCCGCCGGCGATCCAGGTGATGGAGCTCGCGCTCGCGGCGGGAACGGTAAGGGTGTTGTTCGCGTTGACGGTGACCGCAACGGAGTTCAGATAGCGGCTGCCGGAGGTAGCGGTGTTGCCGACCGCATAGCCGGTGGTGCCGGAGATGGAGCTTTCGGCAACGATAACGTACCTGCTGCCGACCTCAACGTTGTTGACGAGGGTATAGGTGGTAACGCCGGGAGCGGCAGTGGGAGCCGGAGTGGCGGTGACCACGGGGGTGTTGGTAGGTCTCGGAGTTGCGGTGGGAGCGGGGGTAGCCGTCGGAGACGGGGTCGCGTTCGAGTTAAGGTTGATGGTGTAAGCCTTCTCGTTGCCCGCGTAGTCGCCGAGAACGATCGCAACGGTGCCGGTGAGGCCGAGGCCGGAGATATCGAGCACCGCAGTCGCTTCCTGACCTGCGCCCGCCTGATTGGGAACAGCACCAACGTAGAGAGTCTCGTGCGCGGTATCCATGAGGCTGATATAGGCAATGTACTGGTTATCCTGCGCCCTGACGGTCACTTTGGTGCGGTCGGAGCTGATGGATGCGCCGGAAACGGTGGGGGCGGTGTTGTCGATGGTTACATTATAACCAACGTAGGAGCCCCTGCCGAGCTCGCCCTGCGCAAGGAGTCTGCCGATATCGCGGTAGCTGATGGTATGCGTGTTGGTGGTGGGGTTGAGCTTGAGCGCGTAGTACTCGGGAACTGCGAACACGCCGATGGTGATCTGATCGCCCTCATTAGCGTCAAGGGAGGATACGGTGCGGTTGAAGGTCGCCGTCCTTGCGTCGGTATTGACCCACTTTGCCTGACCCGCCGCATAATAGGGCTGGAATATCTTGGTGAGATAATCGCCGCCGAAGAGAGGTTCGCCCGCCGCGTTGAAGATCGCAGGATATATGGTCGCCGCGTTGCGGATGATGCTGTACTTCGCGGAAACGATAGTGGTGCCGCCGTTCAGTGCAAGTCGATCCTCGGGGAAGTTCTCCTCGATAACGTAAGGGTTGCCGAGGTAGGTGGTGTTTGCGTTCTGACCGCTGTAGCGAACTGTCAGATAGTTGGTGTCCTTGTTCTGGGTGTAGGGGATCTTAACGTCCTTGCCGTAGGAAACGTCTACGGCGGAGGTGTTGTCAAACATCGAAGCGTCGGTCCAGTTGCCGTAGAAGCCGAGGATCGGGATGGAGTGGTCAACGTCGCCGTTGTTCGTGGTACACCTTATGTGGGTAAAGCCCTCGACGTACGCGCCGCCCTTGTTCTCGTTGTTGAGCTTGGTCTTTTCGTTTGCGGTGAGCGCGATGCTGACCGTAACGGTGACGGAGCCGTTCGCGGGAACGGTGACGGAGGTAACGCTCGCGTTGTTCACGCGGTAGGTAACGGTCGCGCCCATGCTGCGGGTCTGCTCGGACATGTAGCTTAGACCGTTCTTCGTGTAGATGTTCTGGGTGAACATATCGGTGCTGAGGCTGTAGCTCAGGCTGCGATTGCTCATGTTGTTGATCGAGAAGCTGTAGCTGTAATTGCCGCTGCGCTGCGGATCGTGGCCGAGCTCGACCTTGACCTTGCCGTCGGCGTATGCCGAAGTGGCGTTTGAACCCATGAGAATATGGGACTGCGCTTTGATGGCGGAGTATACGTTTGCAAGGCCGCTTCCCTGGCTGAGTATTGAAACGTACTGGCCGTCGTTCTTCATGGGCTTCGCGGTGGACATAAGAAGGCTGGTGATAAGATGACGAACATTGCGATCCGCTATCTTATTCTGCATATTGTTCTCGCGAATGTACTGGCCGAGGATGCCGGCCATACCGGAGACATGCGGGGTTGCCATCGAGGTGCCGGACTTGGTCTCGTAATCGGTGTTGTTGAGGCCGTTTACGGAGTAGATACTGCCGCCGGGAGCGGTGATCTCGGGCTTCATAAGAAGCGAGCCGGGGATGCCGCGGGAGCTGAAGCTGGAGATCTTTGCGTTATCGAGGGTGGTGGTGATAACGGTGGTCTTATCCTGCGAAACGGTAACGTTGCCGGTGTAGTAAACGTAGTTGCCTGTGGTCGCGCGTACGGCGGAGTTCCTAATAAGAACGCCGTCCTCCTGTGAGATCGAAACGAAGGGGGCGGTGCCGTTGTAGCCGCTCGCGTTCATCAGGATGTTTCCGGGGGCATTGTTCGCAACGACGATGGCCGCTGCGCCGTAGGCGTTGATATTGTTGGCCTTCTGAACGAATGTGGTGTTGCCGCCGCGGTTGCAGATAACTATCTTGTTTGCAAGGGGAACGCGCTGGTTGACAGCGGAAAGCTCGGCAGAAGTAGCGCTGCCGTCAAGGTAAACGAAGCCGTAGTTGCCGGGGATGGTCGTCATCGCGTGTGCGTTGGAGCTTGCCGAATCCTTGTAGGCAACGTTGAGACCGTTTGCAAAGCGGAGCGCGTTGGTAACGAGGCCGATATTGTCGGCGGATGCAACGCACATGCCGTTGTTGTAGGTTCCGGGGGAACCGCCGGTATGGAAATTGATATCCTCGGCGTAGAGCGCGGCTTCACCCTGAAGCTTGTACGGCCATGAATAGGCGTTGCCCGCCGCCATAGTAACGAGCGCGGAGCTGTTGACCATCTTGTTCATGACGTTGTAGTAGGAGTTGATGGTGAAGCCCGCTGTGCTGGAGCCGAGGGAAAGGTTGATGGCGTCGCACTTGAGGATGATCGCGTCCTCGATTGCTGCCATATAGTCGGACTCAAACGCGCCGCCTTTTGTGCCGAACACCTTCATCGTGATGAGCTGAGCGTCGGGAGCGATACCGACCGCGTACACGTTTTCGGCGGCCTCAACGTAGACGTTGCCGCTCTTGACGTAGCGGTTCGCCGCGGCGATACCCGCAACGTGGGAGCCGTGGTTGCCCTGATTGTCGTCCGCATGGGTGATCTTATAGTTGTCGTCAACGTAGTTGTATGCGAAGGGATGCTTTGCGTTGAGATAAACGTTCTGGTTAATGGTGCTCTTGTTGAGCTGGCTCTTGAGGCCGTTGATCTCGTTCCAGGTCAGAAGGTTGAGGCTGCTCTTGTACGCAGAAAGGGTCATGCCCTTAGCGATCGCGTTCTGCTGAAGCGAATATTCGTAAGCGTCGGTAAGGAATGACTTATGCTGATAGGCGGTACCGGTATCGATAACGGCGATTCGGCTGCCCGCGCCGGTGTAGCCCTCCGCCCAAGCGTTGGTCGCAAATACCATGTGCTCGCTCGTGACGGCGGTCATGGGTTCGGCGGTATCATCTCCCTCGTCCTTGGTACTGATGGCTTCGAAGATGTTTTCGAGCTGAACGTCCAGCACGCCTTCAAGCGCCTTTATGGTCTCGATCTGCTCATAGCGGATCTCGACGGAGATCAGGTTCATCGCAAGGGTGAGGTTCCACTTAACGTTGAGCTTCTCGCCGATAGCATCCTCGATGCGGCGGGTGAGCTCGGCCTGATCGCGCTTGAGGCTGTCGCGGTAGTTCATCGCGCTGCGGTTCTCAGCGATATTCTTCGTGGGATAGCCCTTATCGAGCGTCGAGGGCTTGTTGAGAATGATGGATACGCGCACGATCTCATCGGGTGCGTACTCTGCAGTGGGTACGGTCTGCTCCTGCTCAGTGCTGCGGGTCGCTGCTTCGAGGCGAGGCAGGGAAATAACGCCGGACTCGAGCTCTTCGAGTCGGAGCTCCTCAGCGCCGATGCGCTCTACGTCCACATTGCTTCTTCTTGCGAGGCCGCTTACGGCGTAGGAAAGAAGCATTGCAAACACAAGGGCAAAGGCGAGGAAGCGCTTGGTTGCTTTTGACATTCTGATGTCCTCCATTTTGTTTTTTCGTTTTATATAAAAAACAAAGTGTTTCCACTTTGTTTGAATATTTCTATGACATTGCGGTGCAGTTAAAGCGCGTAAAAACAAATCGCGCAAAACGGCGCATCATAAAGCCGTGCCTGACGGCACGGAACATAACGGCGGTATTAGGGCGGCGAAGGAACCGATTTCGCATATTGCCTCCAATAGAGATTGGGGTTGCAAAGTAGTGTTTGACAGAGGGGCAAACCGCTGTCCTCAACGATTTTACCAAAGCATATATTGAAAGTCAATGCGCCTAAAGCGTATGTTTTGAATATATAGTTAGCAAAAATATATGCAGAATGCGCAATTCTTGCATTATATATTCGCAATAACGAGCGGCGTACTGGTTTTTATCACTTACTTTAAGCACAACCGATTATATTATATAATTTGACACTTAAAAATGCGGCGCGCTTTAGACTGAATTTCGAGAACGCTTCTCTTAAGGCGCATGATTGCAGCACACCGAAGCAAAAGAGAAAAGCGAGCCGCTAAAGAGCAGCTCGCAATATGCGGGATTAGTGCTGTCAGTTCTTGTCGATATCGGTAACCCAGCCGTGGGTATCCTTGATGCGACCCCACTGCAGGTCGGTGAGGGTGTTGTAGAGCTTCATGGTCAGCTCGCCGATGCCGTTGTTGACGGACTTGTCGCCGATGTAGATACGCTTGTCGCGGTACGCGAGCTCGCCGACGGGGGAAACGACTGCGGCGGTGCCGGTGCCGAATGCCTCCTGAAGCTTGCCGCTCTCGCCGGCTTCGAACAGCTCATCGACCGAGAGGGGACGCTCCTCGACTTCAACGCCCATCTCGCGGGCAAGGGTCATGACGCTGCGGCGGGTGATACCGGGCAGGATGGTGTCCTCAAGGGGAGCGGTAACGAGCTTGCCGTCGATGAGGAACATCATGTTCATCGCGCCGACTTCCTGAACGTATTTCATGTGCTCGCCGTCGAGCCAGAGAACCTGGCTGTAGCCGTCCTTCTCGGCCTCCGCGCCCGCAAGGATAGAGCAGGCGTAGTTGCCGCCGGTCTTTGCAAAGCCGGTGCCGCCGCGGACCGCGCGACCGTATTTATCCTCAACGCGGATGCGGATGGGGGCGAGACCCGCCTTGTAGTAAGCGCCGGAGGGCGCGCAGATGACGTAGTAGATGTAGCTCTTCGCGGCGTGTACGCCGAGCGCCTCGTCGTTTGCGATCATGGTCGGGCGCAGATACAGGCTGGTGCCGGGGGAGTGGGGCACCCAGTCGCGCTCCACGTTCACGAGCTGACGCATGACCTCATAGTTGAAGTCAACGTCCACACGGGGCATGCACATACGGTCGGCCGAATCGTTCAGACGGCGCGCGTTGTCCTTCGCGCGGAACATGAGGATGCGGTCGTCAGCGGTGCGGTATGCCTTGAGCCCCTCGAAGATCTCCTGCGCATAGTGGAAAACCGAGGAAGCGGGATCCATGGAGAACTTCTGGTAGGGAACGATGCGTGCGTCGTGCCATTCGCCGTTGTCATAGTTCATGATGAACATGTGGTCGGTGAAGCGCTTGCCGAAACCGAGGGAGCCTTCCTCCTCAACGGTGGGCTTTCTCTTGAGCTCTGTGGCTTTGGTGATCTTGATATCCATTTTTCAGCCTCCGGTTAATAATGGGTTTAATGGTTTATTATTCTTCGCGCCGTTCGGCGCGGGGAAAACTTTTTTGTGGGGATGCTCCGCATCCGCTTATTCACTGCTCGACGGAAACGGGAAGATATTCTTCGCCCGAAACAGTTGGCCTGCTCCGTCCGTCCGTGCGCTCGATGATATCGGCGATAAAGGCTTCCGCCCTTTCCTTTTCGACCAAACAGCGGAAAAGGATGCTGTCGGTAAATTCCGTGGCCTTCACGGTGGAATTTCCTCGAACGAAGCCCTCTATCGCGCCGTAGCGCGTGTAATCCACGGTGAACTCGATCTGATCGCAGGGCGTCATCATCAGAGCGCCCGAAGCGTTCAGCGCGTCCGAAGCGGATTTGGAGTATGCGCGAACGAGGCCGCCGCTTCCGAGCAGGATGCCGCCGAAATAGCGGGTAACGACGATGAGCGCGTTCTCGGTGCTCGAGCGTATAAGCGTGTCCATGATGGGCATGCCCGCCGTGCCGCCCGGTTCGCCGTCGTCTGAGAACCTGCGCGTGCCGTCCAGAAGGGAGTAGGCATAGCAGTTGTGCGTCGCGCCCTCGTGCTTCCTGCGAACTTCTTCAAGCCGCTCAAGCGCCTCCTGCTCCGAGCAAACGGGGAAGCACCTTCCGATGAACCGCGAGCGGTTCACGACGTACTCTGTTTCGCTTGCCTTTGCGGGCATTTTATAGCTCTTGAGCGGCATTACGTTCCTCCGATGGGGTTATTTTACAAGGCGGACGAAGGTTTTTTTGCCCTTCTTGAGGATGATGCCTCCGTCAAGAAGCGCACGATCGAGCACGGCCTGCGTGTCGGTCACCTTCTCGTCGTTGACGCTGATTCCGCCCTCCTTTATCGAGCGAATGGCGGCGGAATTGGACTTTTCGATGCCCGCGTGAACGAGCAGGCGAACGAGGCTCATGCCGGTCGCCTCCGCGTCCTCATCGGTAACGGTCACGGTGGGCATGTGCGAGATATCGCCCTTGCCGGAGAAGAGCGCCAGCGCGGCTTCCTGAGCCTGCTTTGCCTTCTCCTCGCCGTGGACCTGGCTCGTTACGGTGTATGCAAGCACCCGCTTCGCCTCGTTGATGTTTGCGCCCTCAGCGCAAAGCGCATCTATCTCGCTCATTGGAAGGAAGGTCAGAAGGCAGAGGCAGGTCTTAACGTCCGCATCATCGATATTGCGGAAATACTGGTAGAAATCGAAAACGCTCGTGCGCTCCTCGCTGAGCCACACCGCGCCCTTCTCGGTCTTGCCCATCTTCTTGCCGTCCGCAGTCGTGAGCAGGCGGGTCGTGAGGGCATAGGCGCGCTTTCTTTCCTTGCGCCTGATGAGATCCGCGCCGCCGAGGATATTGCTCCACTGGTCGTCGCCGCCCATCTGAAGCTCGCACCCGTACTTGCGGTTCAGGCAGAGGAAGTCGTAGCTCTGCATGAGCATGTAGCTGAACTCAAAGAAGGTGAGTCCGCGCTCGTAGCGCTGCTTGTAGCACTCGGCACGGAGCATCTCGTTGACGGAGAAATGCACCGCGATTTCGCGCATGAAGTCCATGAAGTTGAGATTGCGGAGCCAATCGGCGTTGTTTACGAGGATAGCCGCGTTCTCGCCCTCGAAGTCGATAAGGCGCGACATCTGCTTTTTGATGCACTCAACGTTATAATCGAGCTCCTCAACGGAGAGAAGCTTTCTTAGCTCGGTCTTGCCCGAGGGGTCGGCTATCATCGCCGTGCCGCCGCCGAGAAGCACGATGGGCTTATGCCCGCATCTTTGCATGTGAGCCATAACGCACATTGCAACGTAGTGGCCGACCGTAAGGCTCTCCGCGGTGGGGTCGAAGCCGATGTAGAAGGTCAGCTTTTCCTTAGAGAGAAGCTCACGAAGCTCCTCGGGATGGGAGCACTGCTTGAGGTAGCCGCGCTCGTTCAAAAGGTCGTATGCGTTTATCATAATAAAGGGTTTCCTTTCAATTATCGATTTTGGAGTTTGTTATTTTTCCTCCGCCATCTCCTTCAAAAGGTCGCCAAGCCTCTTAACGCCCTCGCGGATGCGCTCCTCGGGCTCGGCGGAGAAATTGAGGCGGAAGGTGTTCTGACCTGCGCCCTCGTTGGTGTGGAAGGGTGCGCCGGGTACGAACGCGACCTTGCGTTCGACCGCGCGCTTGAAAAGCTCCTGCGCATCCCAGCCCTCGGGCAGGGTACACCAGATGAAAAGTCCGCCGACGGGCTCTTCAAAATGCACCCATTCGGGGAAGTGCTCCGCCATCGCATCGGTCATAATGCGGGCGGAGCGTGCGTAGACGCCCGATATATATTCGATATGAGAGGGCATATGGCCGCGATTGATGAACTCCGCCACTATCGCCTGATTGAGGTTGGGCGAATGCGTGTCGCTGCCCTGCTTGGCGATGGTCATCTTGCGGATAAGATCCTTATTGCCGAAGCAAAGCGCAACGCGAAGGCCGGGGGAGATGGTCTTTGAAAAGCTCGTTAATACGATAACGTTGTCGCTCGTGTCAAAGCTCTTGACGGTCGGCATCCTCTCGCCGGAGAAACGAAGCGCCGCATAGGGGTCGTCCTCGATAACCAGCATATCGTACTCGGCGGCAAGCTCAGCAATGCGCTTGCGGTTCTCAACGGAGGTAACGTAGCCGGAGGGATTCTGGAATGTGGGGATGGTGTAGAATACCTTGGGGCGATGCTCCTTGACTATCGCCTCAAGCTCATCCGCGTGTACGCCGTCGGTATGCATCGGAACGGTCACAAGCTTCGCCTGCGCAACGCGGAAGGTCTGCAACGCGCCCAAAAAGCTCGGCTCCTCAACGAGAACCACGTCGCCGGGGTTTATAACGGACTTGCAGATAAGGTCGAGACCCTGCATCGAGCCTGTCAGCGCAAGCACGTTTTCAAGCTCGCCGTGAAGGTCGTTTGCGGGCAGAATGTGGTCAAGATAAGCGCGACGAAGCGGCAAATAGCCCTCGGTCGCGCCGTACTGCAAAAGAATATCGGATTTTTCACGGAGCAATTCGTCCGTGATGGTGCGGATGGTCTCGCCGGGGAAGCAAGCCTTGGAAGGGTTGCCGCCGCCGAAGGAAATAATGACCGGGTCGCCGAGAAGCTTAAAAAGCTCTCTTATTGCGCTGCCGGACACGCCCTGCATACGTTCTGCAATCTGCATAATACTTACCTCCGTCCTAAGACTCTGAAACTATATTTCCATTTTAGCCCTTTTTTATCGCAGTTGCAAATATATTTGTTTGATAAAAAATAAGAAAAGAAAAAGCGGGGGAATGCCACCGCGCAGAAAAACGGCGCCTCAAAGCTATTCGCTATCGATTAGCGCGTTCAAAAACTCCTTTTGAAGCATCGCGTAATGCTTCTCGCTTCGCCACCCTGCCACGCCGCGCACCTTGGTATAGACGCTCTTTTTCGTTTCGCCCTCCTTGCGCATCCCTATGCGCTTCATCACCGCCTCGGAAGCAAGGTTTTCGCTGTCGCATTTCGCGGTAATGCGGTGCAGATCAAGATTCATAAAACCGAAGCGAAGCATGCCCCTCGCGGCTTCCGAAGCGTAACCATTGCCCCAAAAGCGCTTGTTGAAGATATAGCCGAGGTCGGCCTGCGTCATGGCCTCATCAAAATAAAGCCCGACCGAGCCGATGAGCTCGCCAGTTTCATTTAGGCACACGGCAAGGTCGAAAAACTTTCTCGGCGAAGCTATCTGCGAGGCAAGCCTTGAAGCGATGAATTCCTCCACGCTCTCTCGGCTCGACGGCCCCCACTCCATAAAGGCGGTGTTCTCCGCATCGCCGGAGTATTCGAGCACGGCCTCAACGTCATCCGCGTTGAATTCGCGCACGAAAAGCCGCTTCGTTTCAAATAAAACGAAGTCGATCGCGGTTTCCTCAAGCTCCAATTCAAATTCCTTGCTCATTTTTCAACAACTATCAAGCCGTAATTGCAGTTTTCGCCCGCAAACGGGTATCTGTCGTAGGGGTTTTCGCCCCAAATTGCCGACGCTACTATCTCGGATTTCACGACCCTAAACCCAGCGGTTTTAAACAGCTCGGTCAAAAGCTCAAGGTTCATGACCCTTCCGAGGCCGAATCGCGTTTCAAGGTCGCGCATACCCTCGCTCTCGCGGTCCATGAAAAGGCCCTTATAGATGAAAGTACCGCCCTTCTTCAAAATGCGATAAACTTCCGAAACGGCCTTTTCGGGCTCGGGCATATTAGCGATGCCGACGAAGGAGAAAACATGGTCCACGCTCCCGTCCTTTAGCGCGATATGCCTGCCGTCGCAGCCCACGAACGCGACGTTTTCGCCGCAGTTTCGCACGAGCTTGGTAACGGCGAGTATCCGCGCATCGATATCCGTTCCGATAAGGTTCAATTCGGGGTTCCACTCCATAACGCGGCTTAGCAGCATCCCGCGCCCCGTGGCGATATCCACGGCGACGCCTCGGCAATCCTCGATGAACCCACGCACCGCCTCATCCAGCCTGCGCTCGGCCTGTTTACAACCACTTGTGAGACGGCTTTGGTACTCCTCGCGGAAGGCGCGATACTCCTCCGCGCTCTTTCTCAAATCGTTTTCGTCGAAGCTCCACGCCGAGAAGCCGTAATCCTCGCCCATATCCTCGTAAAGTATGCTGTAAACGCCCATCCTGCGCTCATACGCGCGCTTGCAGGAAAGGCAAACGCAGTTGCTATCGAGCTCGCCGCCGCAGCAGGGGCACATAAGAAGGCTTGAAATATCCATGGTTTTTTGCTCGGCTTCTCCGATAATCCCAAGCTTCAGCTTGCCGTCAAGCTCGAAAAGCGCCGTTTTATTGCTGTCGTATCGAAGAAGCTCCCTCGCCGTTTCATAGTTCACCCAGCAGTACTCGGTATGCTCGTTTGAGATGGCAAGCGCGGTATTCTCAAGCTCCACCGCAAACGAATGCTCGGGGATAACGAGGCATTCTTCGCCCCAAACCGCCCGCGCTTTGGGGAAGCATTCCGTCGGGATGCTGCAAAGCGTTTCGAGCGGGAAGAAGCGGCCTTCCGAAATGCCCGCCTCCTCAAAGGCCTCGCGCTTAGCAGAAGCGAGCACAGAAGCGTCCTCATCCTCGCCGCCGCCCGCGATGAACTGCCAAACGTCCATATCCCTGCGCCGAAAAACGCAGTAAAGCACGCTTTCGCCCTCGCGGTGATAGGGGAGTATCAATACCTGATATTTTGCTCTTGCCATGGTTTCTCCTTTAGTTCAACAGTTAGTTCAACGGTCGATACCGCGTCAACGCGCCTTTTTCGCCGTCAGCTTCTCATAAAGCCTCTCGATGGGCGCAAACATCCTTCCCCAATGGAACCTTTTGCAGATGAAGTACGCGGCGGCCGCGAGCGCGATACCCGTCGGGATATCGAGGAAGAAATGCTGCTTAACGAACGCGGTCGCGGCGAAGATAAGCAGGGTGGTGATGAGCGAATACACCCTGAACCATTTGGGAAGCTCCTCACGCCCCGCAACGCCCAGATAACAGAGCGTGCTGTTTATGCAGTGGAAGCTCGGAAGCAGGTTGTATGCCATCGCGGAGCCGTCCAGCGAATACCAGAATATGCGGAGCTTATCAAAGAAATTGGGGTTCTCCACGGTCTCATAAAGCCCCTCGGCGACACGATCCATATAGGTCGGGAACAGGCCGAGCGCCGCCACACCTGCGACGCAGGCAACGAGGTTCGCCGCCATATAGTCGGCAAAATGCCGCTTTTCGCATTTGGAGACCGCCATCGGCCCCATCGCCCAGTAGAGATAGGCCCAAACGTAAGGGATGATGAAGATGGAAAGAAGCGGAATCTTATCATCCAAAGCTAACTTGGGCGAAAACGGCGTAAAGCCGATGATAAGCGCAAGCTCATGCCCCGCAAGGTAGAATGCGTGCTGCGCAAGAGCGTAAACTATGCCGAGAACTATCGCCCAAAGCTTGAGCGGGCGGGCGTTTCTTGCAGTATTGGTCATAAATATACCTCCTGTTTTGCTTGGTTTCTATAGTCAAAAAGTTTTTTCGCCTTCCGCTATATGCCGCCTTATCGCGGCTTCATGCTTCAGAAAATAGCCGTAGGAAAGCTCCATATAGTCCGTGATGCCGTTGCTTCGGTGCATCCGCATAAGCGTATCGAGTATGGGCTCGCCGCAAATGCTCATATTCTGAAAATACGGATATACACAGCCGCCGTTCTCGCGCGGAAAGTATGGGTTTATCGATGCGAGCCTTTCGTCGCTCATGATGCTTTCAACCACCGCTTCGCTCAGTATCCACTTTAAAGAAGGCGTTTCGTATTCGAAATAATCATCGCCAAAATGGCCGTTCCAGACGTGGAACCAAAGGTAGTGGATGATCTCGTGCAGGCTCAGCCCCAGAGCGCCGCGCTCGCTGTTTTTATAGAAGATATCGAAATAGCGTTCCTTCAAGAACCTCGGACAGATGGGATTAAGGCAGATATTGCCGACAAGATCATTGAAGATCGCGCGAGTATCGATATCGAAAGCCTCCGAGAGCGCATCCTCTATCCTACGATGGTGTTTTATGAAATGCGCGTTATAGGCCTCTTCCTTGCGTTCAAGTTCGGAGCTAATTTCATTCCAAATACAGCTCAATTCTTGGGTCAGATACACCTTTTTCTCGGCGGCGGAAAGGCTGTCAAGCTTCGCTTTTTTTATCTGCGGATAGAAGTGAATGAGAGCCTCAGACCAAAACGGCGCGGTGCCGTCCTCTTGAAAAAGAAGAATGCTGCTTATCGAGTGTTCAAAACCCGGGTTTTTATATGTAATCAGCATAGCTTTTCTCCTTAATCGGGCTTGCTCTGCCGCTTTTTCGTCCCGATAATGCCGCGCGCGATGAAGTAGCCCGCAACGATGCCGATGAAGTTGCAGATAAGATCGTCAACATCAAAGCTTCTTCCAAAGATCAATTGAAGAAGCTCCGCCGCAATGGGAATGAGAGCGGCAAGAATAAATATGTTTTTATTATTAACTTTTTTGGAAACAAACGGAAGGAAGAAGCCAAGAGGCAGAAACATAACGATGTTTCCGATGAGCATGGTTTTTACCCAGCTTCCGAGCGTAAGTTCGCCGGAAAGCGCTTTAACAACGGAAGGAACGAAGTTGAAGCAGCCGAAGCTGAAGACCGGGCCGAAATTATTCCACCACCCGTAGAAAATGCCGTCGAACAGCTTCAGCCAGAAGTTTGCGGGCAGAATCACAAGGTTTATCAGCCCCGTAAGATAGCAAACGAACAGCAGCTTGACGAGCTCTTTTCCAAAGCTAAAGCCGAGCTTTTTCTTTTTGATTACAGCTATCCGAATTATTGAATAAACGATCCCAACAATCAAGGTTATAGGTATCGCCTGAAAGAAATAACCTGAAACGGTACCTGAGTTCATAAGCGTTCTGAATTTGTCAAACATAATCTTCTCCTTGCTTTTTTTTGAGCCTCAGCTTATCATATCTCGGGTGGGCAGTCAATAATGGCGCGGAAGGCGGGAAAAGGCGAATCATACCAGCGCGAAATGCTTCGCGAGCTTCTCCACGACCTCCTCGCGGGTATCCCGCCCGTCGTCCTGCCGAACGAGCGTAAAAAAGCCGCTGTTTGCGAGTTCGTCGTAGTGCTTTTGGCTGTTTATAAGCTCCAGCCCGCGCCGATAGTTCGCCATGGCGGCCTCGGGGTCGTCACAGCTTTCGATAACTTCGAGAAGAAATCTTTTGTCGGGGTCGTCGCGCTCGAAGAAGCGCTCAACGCTCAGCGACTGCGGCGAAAGCATGACGGCAACGCGGCTATAGTCGGAAATCTCTTTGAGGATATCGATGGGGATATTCGTATCGACGATGACCTTCCTCTCCTGCGAAATAGCGATAAGCTCCGCCACCTCGAATTCCGCCGCCTCGCGCCCTACCGCGTATATCCACCTCTCGTATTCCTCGGGCGAACGAAGCACGAACTCCCGCCAATCGGTGAGCTCGTTTATAAAGCTTATATCGGGCTGATTTTCGCGCGTTGCCACGGAGTCCGACACCCTGCTGTGGTAGTTTTCGCCGCAAAGAAGAAGCCCGTACCTTTCGGAAAGGAGCTTTGCCGCCGTGGATTTGCCCGCGTACGCCGTGCCCGTTATGAAGTATGCGTTTTTAAGATAATGCTTGAGTATGTTGTTTTCTATCTTCAATGCCGATACCCCCTTTCCATAAAGCCGCCGCTAAAGGATTATCTCGTCCCTGCTTTTGCGGTTCAGATGCCCCTGCCGAGGCTTCGCGTTCTCCGCCCTGTATCCCGCGATAATAAGCGCCACGGGTTCAATGCCATCGTCCAAACAAAAGACTTCCTTCATCTTATCGGGATCCCAATACATGACCCATATCGAACCCAAACCGAGCTCTGTCGCTTCAAGCATCATGTGGGTTGTCGCAATGCTTGCGTCGATATCTCCGCTGGGCTTGCCATCCATCGGGCGAACCCAACAGCTTTCCCTGTCATAACACACCAAAAACGCAACGGGAACATAGTATTTGCTCGGAACCACCTCGTTGAGCTTGGCACGAAGCTCGTCGCTGTCGATCACAAGTATCCGCTGCGGCTGGTTGTTGCACGCGGTTGGAGCCGCGATCGCCGCCTCGATTATAGCGTCTATCTTTTCGCTCTCAACGGGTCTATGCTCGTATTCCAGCACCGAAAACCTGCTGCGCGCCAATTCAAGAAAACTCATTTTAAAACCTCCGTAAACTCTGCCATATAATGCTCCGTTTGGCGAAGCTCAGTCCATATAGCTTATAAAATCAATATCCGCAGTAAGATAATGCTCTATCCGATCAAGACAATGCTTTATCTCCGCAGCATCATTTCCCGCCTGCTTGAGATCGTACACCCGCGTATACCAAAGCGGCTTGATGCAGCGATAGAGGGGGAGCGCCGCCGCCTTCTCATCCTCGGAAAAAGCATAGTGCTCTTTGGCGATAGTCAACGCACTGCGGATAAGCTCGATCTCCTCCTCAAAATCGGCGTAGTTCTCGCGCATAAGATAGTTCAGAAAAACATCCCTGCCGCAGAGATTGAAGTCGTAAACGCCGCGAAAAGCGCCGCTGTCGTCGATGAGCAGATTGGTCGGGTTGAGATCGGCCTGAAAAACCGAGGTCGGAAGAAGGAAATAGCGCTCCTTCAGCGCCTCTCTGTTGGCGCTCCAAGCATCCCAAATCCTTTGCACCTGCTCCGAAAACTCCACGGGAAGCGAAAGGGCATACTCCTTCCATTCGAGCGCATTTTCCATGACCTCGTCGGTCCGATCGCTCGGGCAAAAGGTCTCGAAAAGGCAGTAGCCCGAAGGGGATTTCGTATAATCGAGCTTCTTTGCCGCAAGCTTTGCGCTCATGCTCCAAATATCCTTGAAATAGGCTTTTGCGCTCACGGCCTGATCGCTTCCGTCAGCCGCGCGATCCGATAGGGGCTTGAATATCGAAAACTCCTCGGCGTAAACGATGCAGCGCTTGCCGCGATACTCAATAACGGGGAAGCCGCCGCTTTTATCGCAGTAAATACGCGGGCAGTAATACCCGAGATCGCGGTATTCTTCGGCAGTCCGCTGCCACATTCGTATCCTTTCGGGGAAGGTGAAATCGTTTGAAACTATCTTCAAAACGCTTCTTTCGCCGCCATCGGTCGTTATTATGAGCGTGTTTCTAAAGTCGTCCTCGCCCCTGCTCGTATCTATAAGCTCGGCGGAAATCGGCTTGCCATCGAAAAAACGGGAGAAAAGCTCCTTAATTGCGGGATCTATGTGCGTACTTTTCGTGTTGTTCATTTTGTTCATCCGACTTGCCTTCTCTGATTTACCGTTTTTGCGATCGCCAAATCGCATTCGTCAACATAACCGATATCTTCCTTTAGATCCCACAAACGGAGCCGTGTCATTTCATCGCCCTCGGAGTGAATGAATGGCTGCAGCTCCGGCAGTTCGCCGGTAAAAACTGCCTGATACTTGATAATTCCTCTATGATCCATAACTTTGAACAAACCTGCGAATTTCAGCTCCCGTTGGGTCTGATGAGTCTCTTCAAACAGTTCACGAATAGCCGCTTCGCGGGCAGTTTCTCCTTCCTCAATACCCCCTGCGGGGAATTCCCATTGCTGTCTCAGGGGATTAAAACCGACAAGGAATTTATCATTGACCTTTATTATGACAAATGCGCCCGTGACGTTTTCATAGTCGGCTATTCTGTCCTCACCTATATTCAGGTATTCCAGCAGTTTCCACCCGCTTTTGTTCTGTGCTAACATTTTTGTTCCCTTCCAATTCCTTATTAGAATTGCTCCTGAACGCTCAAAGCCTTTTTGCCAGCAGCACAAAGCCTTTTTCATCATAAACGGGCCGCATATCCACGTCCATCGCGCAGGGGTCGTAATGGCAAGGCTTGATCTTATCGGTGAATCCGAGGCGACGATAAAGCCGAAGGTTCTGCGGCTCGTCTGGGGAAACGCCGATGGTCGCGCGCGTGAAGCCGCGTTCCTTCAGCTCCGAAAGAACGGCGGTCATAAGCCTTGTTCCATATCCTTGCCCGCGATACTCCTGCTTCACTCTGAACGCGCATAGATAGGCGGTGCTTTCGCCGTTTGCAAAAGCTCCGTCCTCAAGAGCGAAAAAAGCATATAGCTCGCCGATAAGATTCCCTTGAACGTCCAAAGTCCAAAAAACCGCGTTGCCGGCGGAGATATTCTCATAGAAGAATCTCGCGGTGGGTGAAGCGGTACGCGCGTCTTCATAGCCCCATAGCGCAAGCATTTCTTCTCCGTTCGCTTTTCGTATCAGCATAATACTCTCCCAAACGCTGTTATGCACGCAGCATCTTTTTTGCGGGAAACGGCGCTATACCACGAAAATCGGTATTAGAACAGATTGCAGCCCGCGCCCTACCTTACAACCGACGAATGCCGATAGATATAGAATTCCTCCTGACTCGGCATCCATTTCTTCTCCTTGGGCGGGAATGTCGCATCAAAAGCTTCAACAGCGGCCGTATCCTCGCAGCAATCGGCGGCGGTGCTTGGGATATACATCCGTTTTCTGCCGTCGAGTGCGCCCTCAACCAGCTCGCAAACGAGCAGGGCGGTGGGGAAGTTGCCGTCAAAAACAAAGCTGATATTCTTCTTTTTGCAGCTAACAAAGCCGCGCCCAACGTAATTGCCGGGGTTGCCGAAATTGACGTTCACGCCGTAGCCGAGCTTTCGCGCCGCCTCGAACGAATGCTCGATAAGCAGCTTGCCGAGCTTTTGCCGCTGTAATTCGGGCGCGATGCAGAGCGGCCCGCAGGAAACTATCTCCATGCGTTCGCCGCGCTCATCCTCAAGCCAAGCCTTGGTGAACATGATGCTGCCGACGATCCTGCCGTCCTTTTCAAGCACGAAGTCCAGCTCAGGCAAGAAATCGGGGTGGCTTCGCATCATGTGAACATAATAATGCTCGTCCGCGCCGGGCTTGTACACGTTCCAAAACGCCTCGCGCGTCAGCTCCTCCACCGCGCGGTAGTCCTTTTCATTTTCCAATCGGATAGTAATATCGTTCATTTTTTTACCTTTCATATCAGAAAATATTCAATAGCTCCGACAGTCCTTCAATAGTATGATCCGGCGCGTCCGCGGCGCAAGACGGCCGCTGCAAAGCGCCGAAGCCCTGCTTTATCCAAACCGTTTTCATTCCGGCGGCTTTTGCGGGGATGATGTCGTTATCGAGCCTGTCGCCTATCATGCAGGCGCTTTCGGGCGGGCAGTTCGCCGCATTCAGCGCGTGCTCAAAGATGCGTATATCGGGCTTTGTTATCTTAACGTCAAACGACGAAACAACATGTTTGAAGTATTGCAGTACGCCCCAGCCGTCCAAGCGTTCCCGCAAACCGTCGGCTTGATTTGCGATGATGCCGAGCTCGTATCTGCGGCAAAGCGCTTCAAGCACCTGCGGCGCATCGTCATAGAGCGTCTCAAGCTCGTGACGATAGGGAGCGGCTTCCTTGATTTGGAGTTTTCGCAGCACCGAACGAAACTGACCCGCTCCCGTGCGCGAAGCCGCTTCTATCTCGCGGTAAATATCATCAGCGGTAAGCCCCAAAGCCTTCGCTTCGACCGTTTCCGCCTGCTCCTCGCAGCGCCTTTTCCAAACCGCATCCTCATTGACCAGCGTATAGCCGATGTCAAAGAATAAAACCTTGATCAAAACATGCCTCCTCAAGATAAACTTCCGCGCTCCTTCAGCTCCACCCTCTCAACTATCTCATAGTCCGTATCGAGCACGCGCGAAAACTCGATCGCGCACACCCGCGCGGAAAACGGCGCGAACGCTTTTTTCATATTCGCACATATCGCATCAAGATCCAAAGCGGGGGAGTACAGAAGCGTGGTATGGGGCTGCCAAAGCTCCGGCTGCGTCCATTCATTGAGCGAAGGCGCAAACTTCTCGGCTATTTGGCGGTGCAGCGCGGCAAGCGTTCCCGCTTTTTCGGGCGAGGCGACTATTATCGCGGATTTCTCCAAAACCTCAAGCTTTTTATACTCAACTTGGAACGCGACAGCGCCCTTAAGCAGAGCTTTACAGAAGTCCATGAAGCCCGCCTCGTCGCTCCCGATATAGTTCGCTATCGTAATATGCCCGTAAAGCGGTCTTGCGGCAAACTCGGCGGGAACAAAGGCTTTTTTCAGCGAAGCCAGCCTTTCGATCGCGCTCTTATCAAGTTTTGCTATCACACAAAGCATAAATAATCACCTCAAAAGCGAAAACCCCGAAGAATAGAAGTTAGGCTCATCATTCCGAAACGCCCTCCTCCGGCGCATGGATGCTGAAGCTGAACTCACCGTTCATACATTCGCCGTCCGTTTCAACGATAATATAGATCGTGCCGTTATCGACGTATCCGGTGCGCGAATCGAGCTCCTCGCCGCCCTTTACGGAAAAAAGCTCCTGCTTGCCTGCCCAATCATAATAGACCGTTGCGCTTCCGCTTTCGAGCTTGGCGGAATACTTGATATCGCTCTCGCGGGTGGTATGAAGCTTAAAAACCATCGTGCCATCAAAGGTATGGAAGCTCATGGAAGCGGATTCGGAATCGTTTGAATGAACGAAGCCGACCGCCTTGTATTTTGAAGTGTAGCCGCCGCAGCCGAAAAAGCAGAGCAGCATGGTGAGCGAGAGTATAAGCGCGGTGGCTCTATAACCGTATTTCATACCATAAAATCCTTTCGTTTTGCTATATTATCTTGCAAAAATCACATAAAGTTCAGCAGCACTTCATTTTGAAAATCAAGCCCGCGCCTTGTCAGCTTCATCCGATCATCGACCACTTCCATCGTGCCGTCGAGCGTGGCGGCGCTGACTGCGGCGGCGAACTGCTCCACGGGGTCTATGCCGAATCTTGCTTCAAACTCCGTGCGGCTCACGCCCTTTATCTTGCGAAGCCCCATCATGATACATTCAAACATCTCGTCCTCGCGCTCGACCTCCTGCGTTTCCGCAAGCGGAAGCTTGTTTTCGCCGAGCGCTTTAACATATTCCTCGATAGTCTCATGGTTGCGGAAGCGAACCCACTTATCGCGGATATGCAGCGCCGAATGCGCGTTCACGCCAAGCCCGAGATAATCGCCGTTGTTCCAATAATTGATGTTGTGGCGGCATTCAAAGCCCTCTTTTGCGAAATTGCTTATCTCATAGCGCTTGTAGCCGAGGCTCTCGAGAAGGGCTATTCCCGCATCCTGCATATCGGCGGTGTCGTCCTCATCGGGAAGCGCGAGCTTGCCCGAAACGACTTCATCATACAGCCTCGTATGCTCCTCGAGTATAAGCGAATACGATGAGATATGCTGCGCGCCGAGCTCGGCGGCAAGGCGAACGGAATCAAGATACGACTCCATGCTCTGCATCGGCAGCCCGTGCATAATGTCTATATTTATATTGGTAAATCCGGCGTTTTCCGCGAGCGCGTATGCGGAAAGAAACTTTGCCTTATCGTGTATCCTGCCTATCGCGGCAAGCACCTTATCGTCCGAAGATTGCATTCCGATCGAAAGGCGATTCACGCCGGCAGCTTTATACTCGTTGAGCTTGATTTCATCCATCGATTCGGGGTTGCATTCAATGGTTATCTCCGCATCCTCCGCGATATCGAAGCATTCCCGCGCCTCATCCAAAATGCGCGAAACTAGCCCCGCAGGCAGCAGGGAAGGGGTGCCGCCGCCGATGAAAACGGTATCGAAGGTCTTTTCCTTGATGAGCGGCCAATAAAGCCGCATCTCGGTTATGAGCGCGGCTGTATAGGGGAGAAAATCCACGCGGTCCGCGAAGCTGACGAAATCGCAGTAGGCGCATTTTCTCCTGCAAAACGGTATGTGTATGTAGAGCCCTGCCATCAGTTTATCCTTAAAACGCTCATGAACGCCTCGCTCGGAAGCTCGACCGAGCCGATCTGCCTCATGCGCTTCTTGCCCTCCTTCTGCTTTTCAAGCAGCTTCTTCTTTCGGGTGATGTCGCCGCCGTAGCACTTCGCAAGAACGTCCTTGCGGAGTGCGCGAACGGTCTCACGCGCGATGATCTTGCCGCCGATAGCCGCCTGAATGGGTATCTCGAACTGCTGGCGCGGTATGACTTCCTGCAATTTTTCCGCAACGGCTCTGCCCTTGGCGTACGCCTTGTCGCGGTGAACGATCGTTGAAAGCGCATCGCACATATCGCCGTTCAAAAGGAAATCGAGCTTAACAAGGTCGCTCTGAACGTAGTCGCTTATCTCGTAGTCAAACGAAGCGTAGCCGCGCGAACGGCTCTTGAGGCTGTCGAAAAAGTCGAAGATTATCTCGTTCAGCGGTATCTGATAGGTCAATTTAACGCGGCTCTGCTCAAGATAGACCATGTCGGAGAATATGCCGCGCTTCTCCTGGCAAAGCTCCATGATGGTGCCGACGTATTCGGGAGGCGTCATAATGTGGCTTAAACACATCGGCTCCTCCATGCGGTCTATCTCGGTGGGAGCGGGCAGGTTCGCGGGGTTGTCTATCATAACGGTACTGCCGTCGGTCAGAATAACGCGGTAGATGACGCTCGGCGCGGTCGTGACGCGGTCGAGGTCAAACTCACTTTCGAGCCTCTCCTGCGCGATCTCCATATGAAGACGCCCAAGGAAGCCGCAGCGGAAGCCGTAGCCGAGCGCCTGGCTCGTTTCG